>JAYVIT010000412.1:0-4294 GCA_043769965.1 Saprospiraceae bacterium | reverse complement strand
TTTTACCATCCACATAGATATCCGCTCTTTTTACTAAAGACTGCGATAAAATATATTCTTCAAGTCGTTTCAAATCCAAAGCATACACTGGAATTTTTCGAATATCTTTTTTATAAAATTCATTGAACCATGAAACGATGTCTTTGGTTTCCAGTAATTTCTCATTAGATCCACTGGTTATTATTCTTACAGAAAGTGTTTGGGATTTTTGTACGCGCTGCCTTTTAATGGATTGCATCCAAAGAATTCCAATGATAATCAGTATAAACAGATTAACCGTGATTACTACCAAGCCTTTCACTCTCTTGTTCATAATAATACCGGTATAATTAATCCTATTTTCATTTTATTATATCATTGAATAGTCTGAAACTTCACTTCTGTATTATTCAATTTAAAAACAGATTTCACAATTTCATTCATCATCATATCCAGATCACCTGCGCCTAAAGTCATTACTACATCTAAATTCATTTGATTAAGCAACTCGCATAAATTAGTTTTTTTGCACACCCATTTATTATTACTTTTCAGCTTATTATATAACACTTCAGAAGTAATACCTGGAATAGGCAATTCTCTTGCAGGATAAATTTCCACTAAAATAACAGCATCCAAAGCAGACAATACATCTGCAAATTCCTGCATAAAATCTCTGGTACGTGAATACAAATGTGGTTGAAATATCCCCGTTATTTTTCTTTCCGGATAACAGTCCCTGCATGCTGAAATCGCAGCTCTCAATTCTTCAGGATGATGTGCATAATCATCAATAAGTACTATTTTTTCAGTTTCATAAATCCATTCAAAACGTCTTTTGATTCCTTTAAATTCAGCCAAACTTTTTCTGATCTGATTTTCGTCAATGCCTAATTCCATCGCAACACGAATTGATGCTGCAGCATTCCGGATATTGTGTTTGCCAGGCATCCGAATAGTCAGATCACTTATCTGATTTTGTTTATAATTATATTGAAAGGATGTCCATCCATTTTTAGTTCCTGTAATATTTACTTTTATATCTTCATTATCAAAACCAAATTTTTCAATTCGGGTATCAGTCAAATTATTTTTAAAGTAATTTGAATCCTCTGTATCAATCGTATCACTCATCAACAGAAGTCCGTTATTTTTGATTTGCTTTGCAAAGTCCAAATAATTATTTTTCATTGCATAATGAGTTCCATATATATCCAGATGATCAGCATCCAAAGAACCAATGATTGCAATATCAGGATGCAAAGCCAAAAAAGAGCGATCATATTCATCTGCTTCTTCCACTAACCACTGATCACCCCGATCTAAAAAATTAGATTGATAGTTAATTGAGATTCCACCCAGAAAAGCAGAAATTTCCAAACCTGCATCATACAATAAATGCGCCAACAAAATACTGGTTGTCGTTTTGCCATGTGTCCCGGCAACTGCGATATTTTTTTTACCAGAAGTAATTTGTCCCAGGACTTTAGATCTTTTTAAAACGGGTATTCCTTTTAACAAGACAGATTGGTACTCTTTCAATTCAGAAGGAATTGCCGGTGTAATGACAACCAGATCCACATCATCGGGAATCAAATCAGGCCGATCATCATAATGAATATGCATTTTTTCAGCTTCCAATTGTTTTGTCAATTCTGTTTCCG
Source organism: Saprospiraceae bacterium (assembly GCA_043769965.1). Lineage (GTDB taxonomy): Bacteria > Bacteroidota > Bacteroidia > Chitinophagales > Saprospiraceae > Vicinibacter. Next base: position 2,651 of record JAYVIT010000412.1, on the reverse strand, counting down.
TTTTATCGTAACCGTGTATTTCTACATTTCTGGCATTATAGTATCTTGCCAGGGCACTCATGCCAATACCTCCGATGCCTATAAAATACATTTTTTTATACATCACTATCTCTTCACACTTTAGTTAATTCTATTACTTCTTTTGCAATATCCAATGCTGCATTTGGTCTGGCCAATTTTTTCAAAGCCATTTTCATTTCATTTTTTAATTCTTCACTATCCAGCAATTCAATTATTTGCTTCCATAAATCCGATTTCGCATTTGCATCCAAAATCATCCTTGCAGCATTTTTCTTCAACATAGCTTCTGCATTTTTACGTTGATGATCCTCAGCAACATTGGGAGATGGAATGAGTATGGATGGTTTTGCTTTCACACACAATTCAGCGATTGTCAACGCTCCTGCTCTCGACACAATAATATCTGAAGCTGCATAAGCAAAATCCATTTTATCTATAAAAGGTAATATTTTAACATTCTTCTTCTCAGCAAGTGAATGCTTTGATAATTGTTCATAATATAAACTTCCAGTTTGCCACAGCCATTGAATATTTTCATCTTCCATTTTATCAGCAATATGCAACACCGCTTCATTAATCGATCTGGCTCCTAAACTTCCACCAAAAATTCCTACCGTTTTTATATTTGGATCTAAACCAAAATGCATTCTTGCCCTTGAAGAATCCACGTCATTGATAAGATCTTTCCTCACCGGATTTCCAGTAATGGCAATTTTACTTTTTTCAAAATATTTTTCCAATCCTTCGAAAGCCACGCAAATTTTCTTTGCTGCTTTAGCCATCAACTTATTGGTCACACCTGGAAATGAATTTTGTTCCTGAATCAAAATTGGAATTTTCTTCCATGCAGCCATTTTTAATATCGGTCCACTTGCATAACCACCCACACCGACAACAACATCCGGTTTAAATGTTCTGATAATTTCCATTGACATCCAAAGACTTTTAACCAAACTATATATCAATTTAATATTTTGCAAACTCAACTTTCTTTGAAAACCACGAATTGGTAATCCAATAATTTTATAACCCGCTTGAGGTACTTTTTGCATTTCCAGTTTTCCCAATGCGCCAACAAAAAGTATTTCCGTTTCTGGATTAATACTTCTGACTGCATCCGCAATTGCAATTGCAGGAAACACATGACCACCCGTTCCGCCTCCGCTAATCAAAACTTTCATTTAATGCAACATTGGAAATCGAACCAAAAGAATCCATCGATGATTCATCTACACTATCTGATTCCAATTTCAGGTTATTAATATGTTTACTTACACTGATTATCATTCCAAAAGAAATGCTTGTAAAAATTAAGGAGGTACCACCCATACTTACAAAAGGTAGTGGTAATCCAGTAACCGGAACCAAATCAAGTGCTACGGCAATATTTGAAAATGCCTGTATCACAATGTTGATTCCAATTCCAATAGTCAACAGTGCACCAAAAGCTCGTGTAGTGTTACTTACAATTCCTACGCAATGGAATAATAATCCGAGGTATAATAAAATGACTCCGAATCCACCAAAAAATAATCCATATTCCTCACATATAATCGGATAAATAAAATCAGCATAGGAATACGGAATAAAATTTCTGAGCATACTACTACCCGGATGAATCATAAACCAATGCCCATTTGCAATAGCCATTTTTGCTTGTTCGATTTGATACTCTTCATCAGAACCATACATGAATTTATTTATTCTCGATAGCCAGGTATCCGCACGGGTTAATCCAGGAAATATATTTTCTATGTAGATTAGCAAAAACAAAAGAGCAATACCTAAAACAATGAGCATGAAAATATAATTCAAATCAATCCTGCCCACGAACATCATTCCCAAACAACCCACAAATAAGACCATCGCCGTACTTAAATTTGAAGGCGCAATTAATCCGCATACCAAAAGTATAGGCAACATGATTGGAATAAATGCGGACCGGAAACCTTTAATTACATTTTGTTTTTGCGAAATAGATCTGGCGAGATAAAGTATTAATGCCAATTTTGCAAAGTCTGAAACCTGAAATGTCAAGTTCAAAATAGGTATATTCAACCATCTCTTTGCATCATTCACATCCACTCCGATAAAAAATGTTAGCACCAATAATACAACTGAAGCTACTAACATTACAGGTGCCCATCGATTGAATAAGGTATAATCTATTTTACTAAAAATCCAAATTAAGCCTAATCCCAATAAGACAAAACTCGCATGACGGATAATAAAATAATAAGTATTGTCTGAGTCGTATTTGGTCACGCTGCCTGATGCACTATAAACCGCAAGCATAGAAATACCTGCCAATAACAAGATCAAGGTCCAAATAAAATTTGCACTTAATATTTTCTCCTTATATGCTGTGAAGTTCATTTCAAATTCTATTTAAACTTAACACGTTGACTTCCTTCTTAAACTGCAAACCTCTGTCTTCATAATTTTTAAATAAATCAAAACTTGCACAAGCCGGAGATAACAATACTACGTCTCCAGAACTTGCAGATTCGTAAGCAATATTCACCGCATCATGAATGTCATGAGTATCTTTAATGACAGGAATTATTCCCTGATACGCATTGATTAGCTTAACATTATCAACACCCAAACAAATCAAGGCCTTTACTTTT
>JAYVIT010000411.1:0-2925 GCA_043769965.1 Saprospiraceae bacterium | reverse complement strand
CAATCTTACAGCTGATAGTGATGCCTCTGGTGATTATGAATATCAGGAAGTGGTAAATGCGGATATTAAAAAACAATTTAAAGCAGCAGCGCAATTTCGCCTGGGTGCAGAATTGGCTTTAAGTTATTTGCGATTGCGAGGTGGATTTGAAATACTCAAACAAGTCTACTCCAATTCGGATAAATACGATAATGGTTATAGTATGGGTATTGGCTATCGAGGTAATAGTTTTTATCTTGATCTTGCTTATAAGAATTCTACGGCAGAGCAAGGGTACGTACCATATCTGACTGGTAATTCAGACTTTGACGGAAACGGAAGTATCGATGCACCAACTCCACTGGTCAATCAAAAAAGCAATCAGGATTTTATTCAAGTCACTCTTGGATTTAAATTGTAGGGGGAAGGCTCCCGCAATTCTGCGGGATAAATTCCGGCTGTAGGCTGTAGGCTGTGTGAAAATTAGAGTTTTCTATTTTTGTTCAATATTTTTATAAAAAATTATCAATTAATTGACTTCAGTCAATTGTAAAAGAAGGGTTCGTGGCTTTCGTCTAAATTACCAGATTTAGTATTCATCATAATTCTAGTTTTTTTTCAATTGTGCAACTTGCTAAATTAAATTCCTTCAGCCTATAACCTATATTTTGTACTGTTTAAAAAATACGCTATCTATGTACCTGCAAACAAATACATGATAGCTGTAATTTCTCCATCCAAAGATTTAAATTATAAATCGGTTGTGCCTTTCCCATCAACTGATCTGCCGCGTTTGTTTGATCAGAGTAAACGAATTCTTGAAGTCATTAGGAAGAAAAAAGTAAAGGATTTGATGAAATTGATGGACATCAGTACAAAGCTTGCAGAAGAAAATGTAAACAGGTACCAGAATTTTTCTGAAGAATTTACAAACGAAAACTCACGGCCTGCAATTTTTGCATTTGATGGTGATGTATATCGCGGATTGGATTCGTATTCCTTAAATCAATCTCAAATTCAGTATTGTCAAAATCATTTGAGAATCTTATCTGGTTTGTATGGATTACTAAGACCGTTTGATTTAGTTCAAGCTTACAGATTGGAAATGGGCATTCCCCTTAAAGTTCAAAAAAGTAAAAACCTATATACTTTTTGGGGTTCGACAATTACTGATTTATTGCAAAGCGATATTCTGGAAAGCAATTCAAAATATCTTATCAATCTGGCTTCTAAAGAATATTTTGAAGCAATACAACTTGATAGAATTAAAGTGCCAGTCATAAACATTCATTTCAGAGAATACAAAAAAAATGGATTGAGTTTTGTCAGTTATACAGCTAAGAAAGCAAGGGGATTGATGGCTAAATTCATGGTTTTGGAAAATTTAAACTCTGCAGAACAACTAAAAAGTTTTAACCTGGATAATTATCATTTTGAATCTGAATTATCATCCGCAAATGATTTGTTTTTTATACGATAAAGTAAAAATATGAATTTATTCAAACGAATTATTCCATTATTGATTTCCGGCTTATGGTTATTCGCTTTACAAAATCAATTTCATGTTGGTGATAGCGACCTACCTCCATTGGGAAAATTTTTTAGTCCAGCTGTTGGGTTTTGGAAGAATGTGATAAAACCGGATGGGACGATAAATACAAGCATTACCAATTTGCCGGTAGAAGGTCAAGTGGTCTTCGATGATAGAATGGTACCTCACATTTTTGCTCCAACTATAAATGATGCCTATTTTATTCAAGGATACATTCATGCAATGCATCGACTGTGGCAAATGGATTTTGCAACCAGAGCTGCTGAAGGAAGAATAAGTGAGATTATTGGAGAACGAGCGGTTGAATTTGATAAAAACAAAAGAAGAAAGGGATTGAGAGAATCTGCTCTTGCAAGTGCAGAAGACTGGAAAAATTATCCAAAATCGTATACCACTATCCAATCGTATGCTGATGGTTTTAATGCATATCTGCAAACACTCTCGCAAGCAGATTTGCCTATTGAATTTAAACTGATGAATTATACACCTGAGCCCTGGAGTCCATATCGTTCTTCTTTATTTCACAAAAGCATGGCCGAAATTTTATGCGGACGGGAAAGCGATGTGGAATTGTCAAATGCCAAATTGTTTTTTGGTGCTGAGTTTGATTATTTTTTTAATGAAATGGATTCATTGACTGATCCAGTGGTACCAAAAGGAACGAGTTGGAATTTTTCTAATGAAGAAACTGGAAGTATCGAAAGCCCGTCTCAAATCGGATACATCGATTGGGTTCGTGAACCAGCACCTACGGGAATTGGCAGTAACAATTGGGCCGTAAGTGCTGCAAAATCTGCAACTGGAAATCCCGTGCTGTGTAATGATCCTCATTTGATGCTAAGCTTACCATCTGTTTGGTATGAACAACAAATTGTTACCCCAAGTATGAATGTATATGGAGTAACATTTCCTGGAATACCAGGAGTCATCATTGGATTCAATAAATATATTTGCTGGGGAGTCACCAATGCTGGTTGGGATGTAATGGATTGGTATAAAATAAAATGGAAAGACGAAACAAAATCACAATATGAATTAGATGGAAAGTGGGTCGATACAAAAAAAAGAATTGAAACAATAAAAGTCAAAGGGAAAAAAGATGTGATTGATACCGTGCTTTTAACCAATTGGGGTCCGATTATTTTTAATGATGAAAAGCATAAAAAATTTGGACTGGCCATGCATTGGATTATCAATAAACCAACTGACCAATTTGAATTTGCCACATTCGCCGATTTGGATAAAGGAAGAAATTTTGAAGATTATCGAAAAGCAATTGTTCAGTTTCCTTACCCTGCACAGAATTTTGCTTTTGCTTCTGCAAGCGGTGATATTGCGTTGACAGTTCAGGGAAATATGCCAATTAAATCAAATCAGCAGGGACGCTTTGTGCT
>JAYVIT010000410.1:0-2332 GCA_043769965.1 Saprospiraceae bacterium | reverse complement strand
CACAAATGTTTAAAGAGGATGAACATGGCGATAAACGAATTAATGCAGAAAGGGTAGAGGAAGTACTAAAAACAAATGCTAAAACAGTTGTTGCTAATTGTCCGTTTTGCATCACCATGTTGCAGGATGGAATTAAAGAAAAAGACAAGCAAGACGAAGTGATGGTTTATGATCTCGCAGAATTAATACTTCAAAATATAAACAACACATGATGGACCTTCTATCTTTTCCGGATAATGCAAGAATTTGGATTTACGCCGCAGATCATGAAATTCCTAAGGATAAAGTATCTGAGGTTCACAATAGAATATTTGATTTCACAAAAGAATGGTCCAGTCATCAACAGGCATTAAAAGCAACCGGAGGATTGCTTCACAATTATTTCATTGTATTTGTGGTTGATGATGGCTATAACAAACCAGGTGGTTGCAGTATTGATTCATCAGTTCGATTTATAAAATCAATGGGAGAAGAACTGAATGTCGATTTTTTTAACAGAACAGTTTTTTATTATCTGGATAATGAAACAGTACAAGTAATTTCTAAAGATGATTTACCAAAAGCATTAGATGAAGGGAGAATAAATGAAAGTACTTTATTCTTCGACACACTTGTTCAAACTAAATTGGATTTCCAAAAGCACTGGCTCAAACCGTTGAAACAATCCTGGCATTCAAAACTTATCTAGTTCTCTCAATCATCCGCTTTATCAGCGTTAATTATTGGGGGTTGTTCTTCTGAAGTTCCTTCAGAATCTCTTCTTCCGATTTACCAAGATTTTTGATAAGCATTTGTGCATCATCCACAAATTCGCTCTTCGGATATTTATCAATAAATTCCAAATAGAATTTGCGTGCAGTCGCTGTGTCTTTCAAATCATTGTCAAATAAAAATCCTTTCATAAAAGCTGAATTCTCTGCTTTTACATGAGTAGGATATTTTTCAATGATCCAATCGAACAGGCTAATGCATTTATCGTAAGTCTGAAGTAGTTTGGATGTTTGTGCAGCACTGAATAAAAATTCAGCTGATTTGTCACTATTGGGCAATACAAGTGCATATGCTTCGCAGGCATCAACGTAGTTGAATGCCTTTTCTTTATCATACGAATTGATGGTGTCAGGAAAAATAGATTTCGCCAGTTCGACTAAGTAATCTTCTGGTGTTTGTTGTTGTTTGAGTTTAGATAAAATATCGACTTTGCGGGGATCATTCGGGAAAGCTTCACCAAAACAAATCGACAAAATATCAGACGCTTCGTTTTTGCCAATTTTCCTTAGACATTCAATCATCTTCACAATATTATCAGGAGTGTCCTTTCGACCGTAATGATTTTTGATCAGGTTATTTAGAAATATCACGGTTTGACGGCAGTTGTCCATTTGTGTGCTGGCCGCAGCGCATTTGACCAGGAACTCTTCCAGTACTTTAGGTTCGTCTTTGTGCTCTTGCATGATCTCCAGATAGGCCGTAATCAGCTTATCATAGGTAGAATCATTCGGAGAATTCTTAAAGGCGGTTTCTAGTTCACCGAGTTGTTTTGTCGAATAATTTTTGTCTGAGTTACAACTGATAAGACCTAAGAATACCAGGCCGATAAAAAAGTAAAGGTTTTGCATGTAATAGATTTGAGACAAATGTAAGGATGCAAAGTTAGCATTAATCCGTGTTTTGGTTGTTTAACATATTTTTTGAACGAATACACCCCAATCCTGTTAGTGTTGGATGCGGTTTTCAGCCTTTTGGTTCAGGCGCGACCTGAGATTAGAGGATAATATGGGATTATCTGAGGCCCTAAAAAGTGGATCACCCATCATTCCCATATTTATTTTCGACAAAAGCATTTTGGATAAACTTAGTGATCCAAATGATGCACGTGTTGATTTTATTTATCAGCAAATAGAAAAACTCAAAAGTGAACTGCAAAAATCAGGATCTAATCTACTGGTCCTTTATGGTGAAATTGAAGAATGTTGGAAGAAAATTCTGGATAATTATCCAATACATGCAATTTACACCAATCGCGATTATGAATCTTACGCAATTGCCAGAGATCAAAAGATTAAAAATGTATGCAAACATTCGAATATTGAATTTCACAGCTATAAGGATCAGATCATTTTTGAGAAGGATGAAATTTTGAAAGAAGATGGAAACCCATATGTTGTGTTTACTGCATTCAAAAACCGTTTTCTTTCCAAGCTTTGCGAAGATGGAAACAATGTTTCTGATTCAAACTATTTGAGGGAACATAATTGTGATTTGCGCCAATTATCAACGCGATTTATTTTGATAAGCGAGTTGCCATCACTTAAAGAAATTGGATTCCAAA
>JAYVIT010000409.1:0-4416 GCA_043769965.1 Saprospiraceae bacterium | reverse complement strand
CCCATCCAGCAGATGTTTGACGACTATTATCTACAGAATATCAAAGAACCAAATTGTAATCAATTGAAACTCAATCTATAATGTTAGGACGTTAGTGATGGATAATTTAAACAAAGCGATAAAAACAACGTACTTCAGTATATTTGGCAATATTGCTTTAGCAACAATAAAGGGAGTCACCGGTTTTTTTGGCAATTCATACGCTTTGATGGCAGATGCCATTGAATCCACTACTGATATTTTTTCTTCACTCCTTGTTTTATTCGGACTCAAATATTCTAACAGGCCCCCTGATAAAAATCATCCTTATGGACATGGACGTGCAGAACCATTAATTACTTTTCTGGTGGTTGGTTTTTTGATTACATCGGCTACAATCATTGCATATGAAAGCATCAATAACATCGGATCACGGCACGAATCGCCAGAGACCTATACACTAATAGTTCTTGGCGCAATAATTATCTGGAAAGAAATTTCTTTTCGATTGGTTTTAAAGAGAAGTAAAGAAACCAAAAGTTCATCACTGCGAGCAGATGCCTGGCATCATCGAAGCGATGCGATAACTTCGATTGCAGCATTTATTGGAATTTCAATTGCATTGATTTTTGGTGAAGGTTATGAATCAGCAGATGACTATGCCGCATTATTTTCCTCTGCATTTATTTTGTACAATAGTTACCGGATTTTCCGACCGGCACTTGGAGAAATTATGGATGAACACGTCTATGATGAACTCATTGAAGAAATCAGAAAAGTGTCACTCACAGTAAAAGGAATTGTGGATACGGAAAAATGCTTTATACGTAAATCTGGAATGAAATATCAGGTCGACTTACATGCAATAGTAGATGCGAATATTACTGTAAAGCAAGGACATGAAATATCACATAAGCTTAAAGATGTACTTCAACAAGAAATTCCCCAATTAGGGCAAATTTTAATTCATATAGAACCAAATGAATAAATTTATCACTTAAATAATCCAATATGTGGCAAAATTTATTTGCTTTCATCACCATCCTATTGTCATTCCAATCTGTCAATATTCTCAAAGCAAATTTGATTAATGCAAATCCAACAAATTATACAAATTATCTGAATACTCTTGTTGCTGGCGATACTTTATTTCTTTCTTCGGGTAACTATACCAACAATTTAAAATTGATTGGCAGGAATGGCACGTTTACCCAACCAATTGTGATAATTGGTTCTGGAATGACAACCATTTTTCAAGCACAGTCTTGTTGCAATACAATAAGCATTACACACTGTTCTTACCTGATCATTAAGAATTTAAAACTCGATGGAATGCATGTTGAGGTTGATGCTGTAAAAGCAGAAGGAACCGCCGGTAACTGGGCTCATCATATTACAATAGAATATCTGAACATTGTCAATTATGATGGCGATCAGCAAAATGTTGGTATTAGCACAAAGTGTCCAGCCTGGGATTGGATCATCCGGAAAAATAAAATCCAGGATGTTGGTACCGGAATGTATCTCGGAAACTCATCCGGTGATAGACCATTTGTCAATGGTATCATCGAGTATAATTATATTGCCAATACTATAGGATACAATACTGAAATTAAACATCAGCTTAACGGAGTCAGAGACGAGTTTCCTGGTATTGCAATCAATGGAAAAACAATCATCCGTCACAACGTATTCACCAAAAATGAAAAATCATCAACAGGTGGAAGTGCAAGACCAAATTTATTAGTAGGAGGATTCCCTTCAACGGGTTGGGGTTCGAATGATTATTATGAGATTTATGGAAACTTCTTTTACAATAACCCAGTGGAAGCTTTATTTCAAGGAACGGGTAATATTATGATCTACGAAAACATTTTTATTAATCATTACGATCCTGCTAGTTTTCGTGCCATTTATATTACTCCTCATAATAACATCAGTCCACAGGATATAAAAATATTTCATAATACAGTATGGGCTGCAAATTCTTCGGGTGGAATCCGATTGTACAATGCCAATGCGAACTATGTTCAATATTGTTATGCCAATTCAGTATTCGCAGCATCAGCTATTACCAATTTTGAAAATAGTGTAGACAATATCACGGATAGTTATGCGAATGCTGGCAATTTTTTACTTTCTGCAAATCAGAATATCAGCTTATTAAACTTGTATCCAAAAGCAGGACAGTTGACAGGAACAATTACACCGAATACACTTTTCAAAACCAATTCAAATTGGGATACAGATTTTAACGGAGATCTATATGACTGGACTTACCGGGGAGCTTATTCAGGTTGCTGTATCAATAATGGATGGCAATTGCAACTGGATACCATTCTATCTATGGAAATTATCACTTCTGTTCATTCATTATCTAATGAAATCAAAATTGAAATTTATCCGAATCCTGTTATTGATTACTTAAATATCAATCTGAAAGACTTTATATCATTTGAAGTCTATTTATATAATATCTTTGGCGAATTACTAATTACAAAATATTCCGAATCGAAAAATTCAAAAGTAAACCTTAGCTCTCTATCTGATGGTTTCTATTTTCTTCAAATCCGACATAATGGACAAATCACTACAAAAAAATTTTTAAAGAGAACTAAGAAAAATTAGTAACTTGTTAAACAATTCAATTTTAAGTGAAAAAATACTGGATACTTATTTTTCTTTTTTTTGCAGGTTTAATCATATCGGCAATCAACCCACATGACTATTTTACCTGGTTTCTTGAAGTGATTCCTGCCTTTGTTGGATTGATAATCCTGGTAATCACATTCAAGTGGTTTCGGTTTACTGATTTCACCTATTTCTTTATACTGATTCATTGTTACATTTTATTCATAGGCGGACATTATACATATGCAGAAGTACCCTTGTTTAATTGGATAAAAGATGCATTTGATCAGTCCCGAAACAATTATGACAAAGTAGGTCATTTTGCACAGGGCTTTATACCTGCAATGATCGCAAGAGAATTATTCATTAGAAAGGAAATTGTCAAAAAAGGATTCTGGCTATCTCTGATTACGGTTTGTGTTTGCTTAAGCGTAAGCGTTGTTTATGAACTGGGAGAGTGGATGATCGCCATTGTATCCGGCCAATCAGCAGAATCCTTTTTGGGAACACAGGGTTATATCTGGGACACGCAATCTGATATGCTTTATGCATTGATTGGAGCACTTTGTATGATTGTATTTATGTCAGGATTGCAGGACAAATACATTAACAAAATGAATTCCAGCGAATTGACATAATTTATAAGTCTTCAAATAAATAAAATTTATTTACTTTTTGCTAAAACTTCGTATTTTCGTTCACGATGAATTCAAGACTTACATTCTCAATCCTTTTACCGCTCATTTTCTGCTTTTCTGTTTTTCCGTTTTCCTCCGCTTTTTCCCAGGAGTGGAAAGACATCTATCGTTTTAGTCCGGCACAAACTCTGAACAAGCTTAAATTTTACAATGATAAAATTGGCTTTACTGCCGGTAGCTTGTATAATGGATCTTACGAAAATATTCATATTACTAAAGATGGAGGTAAGACCTGGACCAATGCCAACTCAGGTTACACTTCTATGCGCTTCATGGATATTTTTATACAAGATCAATCCACCATTTTTATGAGTGGTAATGAAGGTATTATCATAAGATCTACAGACGGTGGTGCAAATTGGCAAACCATGAATACCGGTACGACACAACAATTATGGGGTATTCATTTTTTAAATCCGGATTTAGGTTTTGCAGTAGGATCATATGGTACAATTATCAGAACCAGAAATGGCGGAACTGATTGGGATAACATTTCTACAGGCATCAATAATTTATTTTACGATGTTTTCTTTACCAGCACAGGTATTGGATTTGCTTCAGGCTCTAATGTATTATTCAAAACAATTGATAGTGGTGAAAACTGGCTGCCAGTCACTGGTTTTCCTTTTGAAGCACCAGCTGATTGGATCAGAAGTATTAAAATGGTGAATGATCTTGTTGGATATGCTTGTGCAGATATCGGAAGGATTTATAAAACCATTGATGGAGGTGATCACTGGGAAAGATTGGTCTCCGGAACACAGGAAGCTTTATTTGATGTGGATTTTGTTGATGAATTGAATGGGATGATTTGTGGATTTAATGGTACTATTTTAAAAACAAATGATGGCGGCCTGCATTGGACACAAATGTTTAATCCAATTGGCAATGAAATATTTTATACGGTCGATATGATCACAAAAGGTCTGGGATATATTTGTACACATACCGGCCACATCTTAAAATTAGATATTTCTACAGGAACAATAGATAAATATTCATCCTATAATTCTAATTTTGTTTATCCCAATCCATGCGAAAATAAAGCTCATTTGAAATTAGAATCGATTTCAAAATCAGAAGTACAAAAAATAGAATTGTGCGATTT
>JAYVIT010000408.1:0-3038 GCA_043769965.1 Saprospiraceae bacterium | reverse complement strand
AATCCATCAATCGTAACATTATCAGCTCCATTTAAATCAATCAAAGGAAAACCTGCTGAGGCAGCTCCGGAAATTGTCCGGGTAGCACCTCCTATTGGTTTTATTAAAATGGAAGCATAGCTGGCTGCTCCTACACCACTACCATTTAAAATGGCTCCGGCTATAGGTTCAGTGGTATTTCCAGAGATGTTGATTGTTATTATGCCGGTATGAGTTCCAGCATTTATAGCTATAAAAGCATCAGCTAATGTGGTGTAAGATGCCATGGCAGTTCCACCGCTAGCAATCACATCGACTTGTGCTTGAATGGTGGACTGTAATCCACTAAAAATGAAAAAGATAATGATGAACTTAGGGATAAGTAAGCGCAGGCTAAATTCAATGGGACTACGTCTTTTCATGAGATCTGAGTTAGGTTCTAAATAATACCAAATATGAATTGGCTTCGACAATTCAATCCAACAAATGTAAAAATGGAATATTCAATTTCAAACTATAATTAATTAATAGCCTAATATTTTTTCAACAATATGTCAAGTGATTTTCTTTCAAGTCATTACACATAGCTGTTTTTCATCATACAAAGAATTATAATCTCCTATTAACTTTATGAAAAAAAGAGCCATGAAAATCGAATTTATGATTGGAGAATTGATAAAAAATGCAGGCCTATTCAATTCAATTTTTTTGACTTATGATGGAAATAATGATTTTATCAAATGGAAACCCAATCCCAATAAATGGTGCCTTCTGGAAATTTTGTGTCACCTAATCGATGAAGAAAAAGAAGATTTCAGAACCAGAGTGAAGTTCGCAATGGAAAATTCAACCAGCCAACCTCCATCAATTGATCCTCAGGGATGGGTTATTTCTAGAAATTATTTGAATCAAAATTATACCCAGAAATGCAACGAATTTATAAAAGAAAGGACAAACTCTATCAAAAGGCTGAATAGCCTTAAAAATGAGGACTGGAATGCTTTTTTTACCCATTTAAAATTCGGAAAAATGACTGCACATTATATGCTCACAAACTGGATCGCACATGATTATTTACATATAAAGCAAATTACAAAATTGAGATTTGATTATTTGACTCACCGAAGTGGCGAAAATTTAAATTATACAGGAAATTGGACTTAAGAAAGTGATGAGTGAAGAGATTTAAAACATCCAATTCAAATCCATTCAACTGCAGTCGCAAATTAATTTATTAAAGGGATACCATTTATTTTATTCCCTCACATTCCATCCTATCTTTGCAATCCTTTTCAAAATCATTTTTATATTTATAAATTGATTTAAGACATATTCTCTACTCAAACTCCTGCGTCAGGCAGGCACATAAATTACGGGGCGTAGCGCAGCCTGGTAGCGCACACGTCTGGGGGGCGTGGGGTCGCAAGTTCAAATCTTGTCGCCCCGACTAATTAATCAAGGAGTTAAGTCTAGCATTTCTTAACTCCTTTTTTATTTGCACGCGATTTGCACATAAATCAATAATAAATTTCTTCGCAATAAAGCTTCAATTATCACCAAACCGACACCTCCGCCTGTTGGGAGGTATTATGGATCCGGCACGGTTTTAAATAGTTATGTATTACATTTACAATATTGATTAACCAGATATGATAAGAATTGGTGTTTACACATTTTCTTTTCTGTTATTTCTTGTTGCAGATATTTCCGCGCAATACTCCAATTGCAATTTTATATGCAACACAGATTTCGAAGATGAAAAATTGGTTAACAATGGACAATTTGGTTTTTTCGATCAGGATCGAGTTTCTTGCTGGAACACAACAGCTACTGATAGAATGATTGAAATCTGGGGAAGTGGATTTGGTGGTGTGCCCGCATATTCCGGAAATCAATTTGCAGAGTTAAATGCAAACATGGTCTCTACCTTGTTTCAAAATTTTTCTGCGGCTCATGGAGGTACTGTTGAAATTTCTTTTGCACATCGTGGCCGTGCAGGCCTCGACCGATTAAGTGTTGAAATCGGTCCAACTAATGGGCCATATACTAATCTTGGTACTTTTTCTGCGAACAATACAAGCTGGATATTTAATACACTAAATTATACATTTCCAGATACAGGTCGAATTGACTTTGTGATTCGATTTAATTCGGTCAGTGCAGCAGGAGGTGCCACTGTCGGCAATTTCCTGGATGCAATTACTATTAAACTTCCACAACCTGAAGCAGATTTTTTTATTACCAAACCAAGCTGTCCAAATAAATCGAATGGAGTCATTCAATTGAAAACTATCAAAGGTTCATTGCCATTTAGGTATTTATGGAATTCACCTTTGAATTCTACCGATAGTGTTCTAAATAATTTATCACCGGGAAACTATCAACTTGAAATTACAGATTTCTATGGCTGTAAAATAATTTACAACTTACAACTTGATGCTGCTTATCACAATGACACAACAGAAATCAGAGATGCTTCATGTCAAACATATAAATGGTCAACAACTGGTGAAACTTTTACGAGTTCAGGATCTTATTCCACAATACTTCTAAATCAGGGAGGCTGTGATAGTATTGTCAATCTTGAATTGACTATTCAAAAACCGGATTCAAGCTTTTTTTCAATATCCACATGCAATTCATATACCTGGCCAGTGAACGGAATGACTTATAATCAAAGCGGTGTATACGAAACTAGATTAATCAATGTATATGGTTGCGATTCCATCGTTTATTTGCAACTTGAAATTTTATCTTTTCTGAATCCTATAATCACAATCAGCATTTGCGAATCATTTACCTGGCCAGTGAATGGACAAACATATTCTCAAAGTGGAATTTACATTGACACACTGATCAATATTCATGGCTGTGATTCCATACTGGCACTGGATTTGGAAATTTTACCATTACAAAGATTTACAAACGCCTTGCGAATTTGTGATTCATATACCTGGCCAGTAAATAATCGAACATTTACTCAAAGCGGCGTTTACATAGATACTCTTAAAAATGCATTTGGCTGTGATTCCATTTTTGTGTTAAACTTGGAAATTTTA
>JAYVIT010000407.1:0-13859 GCA_043769965.1 Saprospiraceae bacterium | reverse complement strand
CCGGACACTTTGGGATATTATCAGTAATGAAAAGCCAAGTCACCTCGCTGTTGCATTTGATTTGTCGGGACCAACATTCCGTCATAAAGAATATCCGGCATACAAGGCACAGCGCGAAGCACAACCCGAAGACATCACAATCGCACTTCCGTATATTGAAGAATTGATAAAGGCTTTCAATATACCCATCATTACCACGGAAGCTTATGAAGCAGATGATGTGATTGGTACAATTGCAAAACAGGCGGCCAAAGAGGGCTTTACAGTTTACATGGTAACTCCCGATAAAGACTTTGGGCAATTGGTGGAAGAACATATTAAAATGTACAAACCTTCACGGCAAGGCAATGGAGTGGACATACTTGGTCCTAAAGAAATTACCGAGAGCTGGGGTTTAAAAAGAGTTGATCAGGTGATTGATCTTCTGGGTTTAATGGGTGATGCAGTAGATAATATTCCTGGTATCCCAGGTGTGGGTGAAAAAACTGCTGTAAAACTTCTTGCGGAATATGATAACATTGAAAATCTTATAAAAAATAAAGATTCTCTTCAAGGTAAATTAAAAGAAAAAGTAGAACAGTATGCAGATCAGGCATTGCTATGTAAAAAATTAGCAACTATTGACATACATGCGCCCATTCAGTTTGATGAGAAGATGTACCGGATTGAGGGATTCAACAAGGAACGATTAACAGAACTTTTTCGAATGCTCGAATTCAGAACACTTGCGCAAGCAATATTAGGTTCTTCATCAGAGCCGGTTCAAGGTTCTTTATTCGGCGAACCAGAAAAAGAAACTGCTCAAAAAGAAGAGAAAGAATATAAAGTTGCAGACCACGATATTAATTCTACTCCTCATCATTACGAACTCGTTCAAACAAAATCAGAAATTGATGCTCTAAAAGAAAGGTTAAAGAAGGCAACATTCATTTCTTTCGATACAGAAACTACAGGCATTGATGCAAACCAAGCTGAATTAGTTGGTATGTCATTTTGTATAAGAGAAAAAGAAGCTTACTATGTGCCAATATCAGCAGATCAAAGAAAAGCAAGAGAAATAGTCAATGAATTTAAATCCATATTGGAAGACTCAAGTAAAAAATTCATCGGACAGAATATCAAATACGATATGTTGATGATGAAATGGTATGGAGTGCAAATTCCAGAACCTGAATTTGATACCATGATTGCGCATTATTTATTGGAGCCGGATTTAAGACACAAACTGGATTATCTCGCAGAAGCGTATTTGAATTATAAAATGGTGGCGATTGAGGAATTGATTGGTAAAAAAGGAGTGTCACAAGGCAGCATGAGAGATGTGCCATTGGAAAAAATAAAAGAATATGCTGCAGAAGATGCAGATGTTACTTTGCAAATCAAAAGCATACTTGAAAAGGATCTGAAAAATGAGAACCTCGAAAAATTGTTTAGAGAAATCGAAGCACCTTTGGTATGCGTATTATGTGATATGGAATATGAAGGAGTGAGAATTGATGGCAACTTTCTAAATGATTACAGCAAAACCTTGGAGAAGTTAATTGCTCAGGCTGAAAATTTAATTTATAAGAATGCTGGTGTACGTTTCAATATTGCAAGTCCTAAGCAAGTTGGCGAAGTACTCTTTGAAAAATTAAAGTTGCCTTATAAATGGAAAAAAACAAGTACAAATAAATTTTCAACAGATGAAGACAAATTAAGTGAGTTGGCGGAAGAATTTGAAATTGTACGAAATATTCTTGAATTCCGTGGCCTGGCAAAATTAAAATCAACTTATGTAGATGCACTTCCACTTATGATTAATCCAAAAACAGGAAGGGTACATAGTTCATTCAATCAAGCCAGAGCTGCGACGGGAAGACTTGCCTCTGAAAATCCCAATCTTCAAAACATACCAATCAAAGATGTGGCTGGACGTGAAATTCGCAAAGCATTTATTCCAAGAGACAGTGATCACATTTTGATTTCTGCCGATTACTCACAAATTGAATTGCGATTGATTGCAGAAATTGCAAATGAAGAAATGATGCTGGATGCATTTATTAAAGGACAGGACATTCATAAAGCCACTGCTGCAAAAGTTTATAATGTAGCTTATGACGAGGTCACGGCTGATCAAAGAAGAAATGCAAAGACAGTCAATTTCTCTATCTTGTATGGTGCGGGCTCAACCAATATTTCAAGACAATTAAATATTTCTCGGAATGAAGCAAAAGATTTGATCGATCAATACTTCAATACCTATAAAGGACTTAAATCTTATATGGCTAATGTAGTTGAAAATGCAAGAACGAATGGATATGTAATGACCATGTTGGGAAGAAAACGAGTACTTCGCGATATCAATTCAAAAAATGCTTTAGCACGAACAAACGCAGAACGGGTTGCCATCAATACTCCGATTCAGGGAACGGCTGCTGACATGATTAAAATAGCAATGATCAATATTCACCGGAGACTATTAAAAGAAAAATTGCAAACCAAAATGATTCTGACTGTACACGATGAATTGGTATTTGATGTGCCAAAATCAGAATTAGAAGCTGCCAAAAATATTATCAGTCATGAAATGAAACATGCACTACCAAATTTAAAAGTTCCGATTGAAGTTGGAATTGATTCAGGAAACAACTGGCTGGAAGCGCACTAAAAGAATGAAAGAATTTGCCAAAGGCATCCCTTCGGGAAAAAAATTAAGGAATGAAATAATGATTAAAAATTACGAATGATTGGTTATTTCAAGTTGCAATTATTATTAGTTAGTCATCGGTGGTCGGCGGTCGGTCGTCAGCGGTCAATATTTAATTTATGAAACTCCATACACATATCCCTGTTAAAGATCTTGCCAAGCGATTCAACATGAAATTGATTGGCAATGAAAATCAAATGATTTTTGGGATCAATGAAATTCATAAAGTTGTAGAAGGAGATCTCACATTTGTGGATGCTGAAAAATATTATGATAAATCCATAAACTCAAATGCAACTGTTATATTGATTAATAAAGATGCTAAAGTTCCAGAAGGAAAAACTTTACTCGTAACTGAAGAGCCGTTCGAAATTTATAATCAATTGGTACTTGAAGCTCGTCCAATCATTCCTCAAACCAAAGCAATTTCAGATACAGCATTTGTACACCCAACTGCAATCATTGAAGCAAATGTTGTATTGGGTCATCACGTTGTCATTGGTGCACATTCATACATTCAAAGCAATACGGTGATTGGTGAATATTCAGTGATTGGCGAACATGTCAATATTCAGCAAGGAGTTGTCATTGGATCGGATGCATTTTATTTTAAGAAAACCGCTGATGGATATAAAAAATGGAGATCATGTGGACGAGTTGTTATTCACAATCATGTTGGGATAAGTTCAGGCTGTACTATTAATAAAGGTGTTTCCGGAGACACCATCATTGGTGAAGGAACAAAAATAGATTGCCAGGTACAAATTGGACATGGTGTAGTGATTGGTAAACATTGTTTGATTGCATCACAGGTTGGCATTGCCGGAAAAACAGTGATTGGAGATCATTGTATTTTTTATGGACAGGTAGGCATCACACAAAATTTAGTCATTGGTGATCGCGTGACTATTTTAGCTAAATCAGGAGTTGGTAAAAATCTGGAAACCGGAAAAACGTATTTTGGTATTCCATGTGAAGAAGCCAGAACCAAACTCAAAGAAATGGCGGCGTTGCGAATACTTGCGGAGCAATTGCAAAAGAAAAAGAGTCAGGAATAAGTTTTTCCTAAACAGAATTGGAACTTGCAACTCTGCGTTGTTGCAAGTTTGCAACTTGCAACTTTCGCCACGAAGACTAATCTACAACAATCACTTCAATCATTGCATCCCATTCCATGCCAGCATAACTCGTGGCACTTGAATAAACATATTCTTCCGGATTAAACACAAGCCCAGCTTTTACCGGATTGTAATGAATGTATTCCAGCTTTTGCCAGAAAAAATTTGGAGTTATTAACAACTCCGGATGATTATCCTGAATCCAAATTTGGATTGACCGATTGTTGGGATTATTTTTTCCAGATTGCTTAAATATTGGTATCATCCATGACTTTCGACTTTCATATGTTTTCAAAATGGATTCATAAAGCCTTTTTGAAGTAAATTTTTTAAAATCCCTGATGATGTCGGACACAGTAAACTTTCCATCTGATCCCATTATCAAATGAATATGATTACTCATAATCACATATGCGTATAATAGCATTCCCTTTTCCTTTTGACAGTACTTAAGATTCTCCACAATCAATTCTCTGTTTTCCAACCGGGTAAACAGATCTATCCAGTGAACAATTGTGAATGTAACAAAAAAGATGTTTTCAAAGGACTTGGTGGATTGGATGCGTGACATGTGTTAAAAATTAGCAATAAAAAATCAAAAATAATGAGTTGAAAGAATCTAACACCCTTTGATTCATATATTTTATTTGATAGCGGGACTATTTTATTGAACAAGCTTAACTATTGATTCAAATCAATCAATAGCGGAATTAATTTGACATTTGTAAATTCCAGAAAGCAGGTGCAAGTTGCAAACTTGCAACAACGCAGTTGGTTAGTGAGTATTTTTGATATTAGTACATTCCAGAAAACAGCAGTTGCAAGTTGCAAACTTGCAACAACTCGGTTCGGAGCAAACTTGCAACAACAATAATGTTAGATTTATTGATATTAGAATAATGTTAATTATTAGCGTTGTTGCAAGTTTACAACTTGCAACTTCCATGTTATTGCAAGTTTGCAACTTGTGTTATTGCAAGTTTGCAACTTGCAACTATCCTACTTCCCAATACTCCTCGCCAACCGATGACTTGGTTTTTCAACAATGAGATAAAAAAAGTAGGATCCCAATATTGCAGCTACTACACTATAAATTAAAAACTCAATTTTATTTCCTTGTGGATATTCTCTTAGCAAGGCATCCAATACCAACCAACCAATCTGAATATGAATCAAATAAAAGGAATACGAAATTTTTCCAAGGAAAACCAATGGTTTGATGAAATAGTCGAAATGGTAAATAAATAAAACTCCAAATACAACAGCAGACAAATGATACAAATCAAAACACCAATACGTCAGGCCAAAAGAAATTAGTAATCCACAACACAATTCTTTGATATTTATTTTTTCGATAAATGCATTGAAGAGTAATATACCAATCACAAAATGACAACCATAATAAAAGACAGTATGATTCCAATTGATCCATCTGGCCAGACAAAAAACAAGCAACAAAGCATAACTCACTTTTTTATTTTTGAAAATGAGAAATGGAAAAATGATGGCCATTAATAAATAAAATTGAACTTCAATAGCAAGACTCCAATATATTCCTCTCAACCAGGGTTTCTCCAGAAAATCATTAAGATGAAAAATGTGATAAAACAGATCTTTCCAACTAAAATCAATCACCTTGTCTTTGTAAAAGCGGAAAAAAGTAGAAATATATTCCGTTAGAAAAATTAAAGCAATACTGCACCAATAGGGTGGTTCGATTCTGGCTAATCTTCTCAGCATGAAAGTGCCGGCATCTTTATACTGATATTGACTTTTAAACATCGTATAAGGAATCACAAATCCGCTGATCACAAAAAAGATCTCCACACCAAGATATCCTCTTGAAAAAATGAATCGCAATAAATGCCCATCAGGAAAAAACCCTTCTGTCAGATGATACAGACACACTAATAGTGCGACGATACCACGTAGCATATCGAGAGAATGCAGATGTTTCGTTTGCATGAATTGCTCAAAAATAACAGGAATATGTTTGCTGGCTCTGATTAATTTTACGCTTACTAATTATTATGAGCTATTTCATCAGGAGAATTTTATTTAAACTGGTCTTTTTAGTCTCCCTTGGCTATATCAGATTATTTGGCGCAGGGATTGACACTATAACTATTCCTAGTGCTTCAATGGGAAAATCCTTCTCAGCTTTGCTCGTACTTCCTGATTCCCATAGAGTTTCTGATAAAAGATATCCCGTGTTGTATTTACTACATGGACACAGTGGTCATTTTACAGGATGGTATGAGATATCTACGCAACTAAAACAATGGGCTGATCAATATCAAATGATCATCGTTTGTCCTGATGGCGATTATGATAGTTGGTATATAGATAGTCCTGTTCAAAAAAATAGAAAATTTGAAACTTTCATTTCAAATGAATTGGTACATTATATTGATTTCAATTATAAAACCATAGACAGTAGTGCATCAAGAGGAATCAGTGGTGTCAGTATGGGCGGACATGGGGCAATGTTTCTTGCATTTAAGCATCCGGATGTTTTTGGAGTCATTGGTTCAAGCAGTGGTGTACTGGATCTTCTCCCTTATTCGGGATTTTGGAATTTGCAAACAATCATTGGTGACAATACCAAGGCCAAAGAAAGATTGAAAAAATACAGTTCATTTTATCTTTTAGACAAAATCAGATCAACCACACAAAAAATTTGGATTGATTGTGGAACTGAAGATTTTCTTATTGATCTCAGCAGAAAATTTCATCAAAAACTTCTTGACAAAAACATTCAACATGTATATCTTGAAAAACCCGGAGCGCATACATTAAAATATTGGAAAGACAGCTACACAAAACAAATTCTGTTTTTCGTGAAGGAATTCAATCGATAGAAAAAAATTATTTTCTGATTATCGCTGCTCCAGTGCGATATTGGGTATCATATTCATTAATTAATTTGCCATTGAGTTTTGTATATTTCAAATCATAAAAATTACAATAGCAATTCTCATCAATTTCAATTGGATTAGTTGTCTGTAGAATAGTAATGGTATCAATAGCATTCAATTGTTCATAATAAAAATAAAGATCACAATTTGTATCCAGGCTCTTTTGATCAAAAAATGGATCAACTATATCGATAAAATAAATCTGATGTGCAATATCTCCACCAATAATATTGGTGATCATAAAATTTAGCTCCTCTCCGCTTGAAAAAATAATTTTTTTAAGTTCGAGTACAATTGGTAAATGTGGGTTTAACAGATCTCTGTTCATTGAATCCAAGATGGCAATTCTATAATGCCAAGGACCTTTAAAGCAAGGAGAGCAGTCCTTTTTGCAGGACATTGCAAAAAACAATAGACAAATGAATATTAAAATAATTGGTGAATTTTTCATAGTAGAATGGCTTATATGATTCCAAACATACAATTTATTTGACTTCTAATTTTGGTAGAATTAAAATTGCCATTTGATAGTGAACATAAAATAATCGAACAAATAATTATTCCTACAAATTAGACAAAAATTTAATATTTGATTTCTTACTTTTGCGCTCAATGACAACCATTCCTGAACTCAAGCGCATAGCTTCACAGATCCGACGTGATATAATTCGTCAGACATCCAGATGCGCAAGTGGCCATCCGGGAGGTTCTTTAGGATGTGCAGATTTTTTCACAGCCCTTTATTTCAGGATACTTCGTAAAAAATTGCCCTTCAGTATGGAAGGCAAAGGAGAAGATATTTTCTTCTTATCTAATGGACATATTTCTCCGGTTTTTTATTCAGCTTTGGCAAGAAGCGGTTATTTTCCAGTTGAAGAATTAAATACTTTTCGAAACATAAATTCACGACTCCAGGGACATCCGACGACTCATGAAGGTTTGCCAGGCGTTCGGATGTCATCTGGATCATTGGGTCAGGGAGTTAGTGTAGCATTAGGAGCTGCATTAGCTAAGCGATTGGATAAAGATCCAGGATTAGTTTTTGTGCTTACAGGTGATGGAGAATTACAGGAAGGTCAGATCTGGGAAGCCGTAATGGCAGCTGCTCATTACAAAATTGACAATCTGATTTTGACCGTTGACTGGAATGGTCAGCAGATCGATGGTCCTAATGATAAAATCATGTCTCTCGGAAATCTTCCTGCAAAATGGGAAAGTTTTGGATGGGAAGTTTTACAAATGAATGGTAACAACATAGAAGAAGTCATCCAAACGATTGAATTGGCCATCTCAAAAACCGGCAACAATAAACCAATCGTCATCCTTATGAAAACCATAATGGGTTTTGGAGTGGACTTTATGATGGGTACACACAAGTGGCATGGAGTTGCGCCAAATGCTGAGCAAACAGAAACTGCTTTGGCGCAACTTGAGGAAACGCTCGGAGACTTTTGAAAAAGTAAAAATGAAGAATTAATAATTAATTATGAATTGATTTTTTTTAAACAACTAACAACTAACAACTTTTTCAACTAACAACTTTTTCAACTGCCAACTGAAAACTTCTTTCTATCAACTATCAACTAACAACTAACAACTTCCATGTGGGATAAATACCAATCAACGAAAAAATCTGCAACCCGAAATGGTTTTGGAGAAGGATTTCTGGAAGCGGGAAGAAATAATCCATTGGTGGTTGGATTGTGTGCAGACCTTGTTGGTTCATTGAAGATGGATGCTTTTGAAAAAGAATTTCCAGAACGGTTTTTTCAGGTTGGAGTGGCTGAGGCGAATATGATTGGAATGGCTGCAGGTATGGCAACTGTTGGAAAAATTCCTTATACTGGTACATTCGCAAATTTTAGTACCGGCAGAGTTTATGATCAGATTCGTCAGTCAGTTGCTTATTCTGGAAAAAATGTAAAAATCTGCGCATCTCATGCAGGAGTGACTCTGGGAGAAGATGGAGCGACACATCAGATTTTAGAAGATATAGGATTGATGAAAATGCTTCCAGGTATGTGTGTGATCAATCCGGCAGATGCTTCTCAAACAAAAAAAGCTGCAATCGCAATTGCAGATTATAAAGGCCCGGTATATTTAAGATTTGGAAGACCAGATTGGCCTGTGTTTCTAGAGAATGAACCCTTTGAAATCGGTAAAGCCTTAAAGCTAAAGGAAGGAAAGGATCTTAGCATCTTTGCTACAGGTCATATGCTTTGGCAGGCATTGGAAGCTGTTCGCGAACTTGAAAAAGAAGGAATCGATTGTGAATTAATAAACATTCATACCATCAAGCCAATAGATGAAGAAGCCATATTGAAATCCGTTCGCAAAACTAATCGGGTAGTTAGTTGCGAGGAACATCAGCGAAATGGAGGGTTTGGAGATTCAATTGCTCAAATTTTGGTAAGACATCATCCATGCAGGCAGGAGTATGTAGCCGTGAATGATTCTTTTGGTGAATCAGGCAAACCCCTCGATCTGTTAGAAAAGTATGGTCTAGGAGTGTCTCATGTGATCCATGCTGTTCACAAAGTTTTGAATATAGTTAAAGTCTAAAATTAAAATTTGATTTAATTTTTAGAATCCGATTTTATTATTAGATTTGTTTTACTGAATTCCCTTTTCGAATTATTCCCAATAAACATTTTACTGCGAGATCTGTAATCAATTAATTCATTTAAAATAAAATGTCTATGAAAAAAATTTTTACACACTTTGGAATTCTCATTCTTGTAGCAATTCTATGTTCTCCTAAAGATTTGAAAGCCGAAAATGGTCAAATGATGTTTGTTGCTGTATTGACGGCTTTTGACGAAGTACCTCCTGTTCTAAGTGATGGATTAGGCCTGGTTACTTTTATCTTTTCAGAAGACCGAAAGGAAGTCTTCATTCATGGTGCTTTTACCGATTTGTCTGGGCCAATTACAGGTTGTCATATTCATTTAGGATCCAGTGATACTACTGGTCCTGTTATTTTTGACCTGTCTGCTCTTATTACAGGCAATCGAATCAAGGGGGCCTTGCCAGTGTCGACTAAATCACTTTATCAATTTGCCGTATCTGGATTGCTCTATGTGAATGTACATACAGATGCCAATCCGAGTGGAGAAATCCGAGGTACATTGATTCAAATGAGTGAATTCGTCCTACCAGTTATAGCATCTGCACAAAATCAGATACCTCCGGTTGCATCCAATGCAGGAGGATTGGGTGCACTTAGATTTTCTCAATATCTAACCAGAGTAGATTACCAATTCCTTCCTGTAGGATTATCTGGTCCGGCAACTGCAGCTCATATTCATATGGGCAATTCAAGTACAAATGGTCCGGTAATAGCACCATTGAATACTGGTGATTTTATCACCGGATCGATAACTGATCAAACTATGGTAGAAGATATATTTTTTGCAGCTGTAGTAGGACAAGCTTACCTCAATGTACATACAGCAGCCAACCCAACTGGTGAGATAAGAGGTCAATTAATATACGACCAACCAAATAATGCTTCTTCAGTTTTGAATGGATCTCAGGAAACGCCGCCAGTCAATACAACTGCTAAAGCATATGGATATGCTTCCGTGGATTTTCCTAATTTGGATTCAATCACTTATGCAGTAGTATATTCTGGACTAGTGCCGACGGCTGCACATATTCACAAGGCAAAAGCTGGTTTAAGTGGACCTGTCATTATTCCTTTAAAGCTATCCAATGCACCAGGATTTTATTTTGGCAGGGCAGCGCTTAGCGATGATAATTTTACCGCTTTTTTGAAAGATGAATTATATTTCAATATTCACTCAGCAGCAAATCCTTCGGGTGAAATCAGGGGTCAAATTGAAAATAATATCTACAAATCGTTTGCATTCGATGTATGCGGCGATCAGGAAGTACCTAAGAAAACAGTCAATGGTTATGGTGCATCATTTGTTGCTGTCAACAAAGGAAATACTGAAGCAATCTATGGTTTGTTAGTTGATGGTTTGACCGGTCCTGCAACGGCTGCACATATTTATGATGGTGCATTTGGTGTTAATGGATCTGTTATGGTAACACTTGCTACTCCTGGTCCTTTATCTGTTGATATCTTACCGATTGCAGGTACAACTGGTGGTAAAATTGATTTGGATGGAGCTTATGTCAATGTGCATACTGCTGCTAATCCTTCCGGTGAGATTCGCGGACAGGTACGGAGAAGTTTGTCTTGCAGTATTAATGTAGGTACTGTAGAAAGTGCGATTCAGGATATAACTTTAAGTAATACATTGGTGAATGACATTCTGTATCTCAAAGCAAATTCGGATAAAAATATTGATGCTAACTTTTATGTAAGCGATATTTCAGGTAAGAAACTTATGCAATGGACGAATACAAATTTTATTTCTGGTAGTAATTCCATCAGTTTTATAGTGGATGCACTTTCATCTGGATTTTATTTACTCAATCTTGTCGATGAAAATAATTCCATACGTTCATTCAAATTTGTAAAACAATAAATTTTTCATTTTTTTTAATTTAAAAAACCTCTCTTCAGCAAGGGTGGTTTTTTTTTAATAATCTTTGAATTAAATTTTATTTTTATTCCTGCTTCCAATTACAATTGATTGAAATCAATTGTAAGGTATTAAGATTTGGAATTTCATTTAATGAGGCCAAGGCTAAATCATACCCTTGACTAAAGTCAATCATGTTTTTCCTCAATAATTTTATGGAATAACATATAATTTGACTTTAGTCAAAGCAGAAGTATTTTTGGGTTTCGGATTGCTCCTTTTTTTTTACAATTGATTTCAATCAATTGTAATCTTCAATGACCCTGAACTTTTCAATTCCTCTGGGCTTTAGCCTAAGTGCTTGGGTATTCCAATCATTAATTTATTTTTACGCATTCACCGAAAACGTTTAATTTTGTTCTAACTCAATTCTTCTGATATTCAAATCAGGCTATCAAGGATTTTAAATTATTTATTATTTAAAAAAGATGACTATGAAAAAGTTGTTAATATCCAATGCGCTCTTTTGTTTGATGATATGTATTATCAATCCTAATCAGTTGTTGGCAGGGAATGGACAAATCATGTTTGTTGCAAAGCTCAATACCGGCAATGAAGTACCAACGGTAAGAGGTGATGCATTAGGATTGGTGACTTTTACATTATCAGAAGACAGAAAGGATATATTAATACATGGTTTGTTTACCAATTTAACCGGACCTGTCATTGGTTGTCATATTCATCAAGCTGCAGTTGGTGCTAATGGTCCAGTGCTAGTGGACTTGACATCTTATGTTTCCAACAATCGCATAAAAGCAGCTTTCCCATTACCTGTAGGTATTTTGCAATTGGCTCAAAGTGGACAACTCTATATTAATGTACATACCAATTCACATCCTGCTGGTGAGATCAGAGGTCAATTGACGATGATGTCGGAAATAATTATACCAGTGTATGCTTCTGGTGCAAATCAAGTTCCACCAGGTCCATCTAATGCTTATGGTCTAGGTACTTTACGGTTTTCTCAAAATCTTACCAAGCTACAATATCAAGTTTTACCTATCGGGCTAACGGGTCCAGTTATTGGGGCTCATATCCATCAAGGTAATGTAGGTGTCAATGGTCCTGTGATTGTGGGATTAAATACAGGTGATTTTATCACAGGTATATTAGAAGATACTTTTTTGGTAAGAACTGTTTTTAATGAAATACTTTCTGGAAATGCTTATGTAAACATACATACTACTTTAAATCCCAATGGTGAAATCAGAGCTCAATTATTACTTGACGTATTTAATAATGGCAGTGCAATTCTCAATGGAGACCAGGAAATTCCTCCTGTTATTACCACCGCTATAGCTTATGGGTATGCGGCAATTAATCCAACAATGGATTCAATTAAATACACATTAATATATAGAGGTATTGATCCTATTTCTGCGCATATCCATCAGGCTGCTGCGGGAATCGAAGGGCCAGCAATCATTTCTATAAATACTAGTTTACCTGGAATATCATCTGGTATTAACATATTGACTGAAGATCAATTGACTTCATTTTTTAAAGACGAATTATATTTTAACATTCATTCAGCAGCAAATCCAGCAGGAGAAATCCGAGGACAAATAGAAAACAATCTGATGAATTCTTTTGCATTTGATTTATGCGGTGACCAGGAAGTTCCTAAGAAAACGGTGAATGCATATGGAGCAGCTTATGTAGCAATCAATAAAGCGAATACTGAAATGAATTATGGAATAATTGCAGATGGTACTAACGGAGATGCCACAGCAACCCGATTGTACGACGGAGCTTTTGGAAGCAATGGTGCAACACTGCTCAGTCTTGATTTACCAAATCCATATACTACTAAAGTCGTACCAATCGGTGGAACAATCGCTGCAAAAATAAATGCAGATCGCGGATACATCAATATTCATAATGCCGCAAATCCAACAGGCGAGATTCGTGGACAGGTGAGAAGAAGTTTATCCTGCATTATAAATACAGCTAATCATGAAATCGAAAATCAAAATATCAAATGGATTCAAAATTTAATTGAACAAAATGTTACAATTGAAACAATATTTGACAGAACGATAAATGCAAATGTAATTCTCACAGATATAAGTGGTAAACCAATTCAACAATGGAAAACCATTTTTCATGCAGGAATTAGCAAGACTAATTATAATGTAGAAACTATAGCTTCCGGATTTTATTTGTTGAATTTAATTGAAGGAAATAAAGTCATTGGGGTGTTTAAGTTGATTAAACTTTAATGAAGTTGATTGCAATCCATTTTTGAACATCATTTTATTTCGCCCTTACAGGGCTGATTGTGCATTGAATTCTTAGATCGGGCGATGCCCGATCCTATATCATATAGCCCTTTCAGGGCATTAATTCAAATGAAAATAGTGTGGGCGATTCTGGATGGGAATAGTCAAAAGCCCTGAAAGGGCTAAATAGTATAGCGAAGGGCATCGCCCGTCGTAACTGAATAAGAGAAGTCAAAAGCCCTGAAAGGGCGAAATAGTATAGCGAAGGGCATCGCCCATCGTAACTGAGTAGGAGAAGTCAAAAGCCCTGAAAGGGCGAAATAATATTACGAAGGGCATCGCCCTTCGTAATAAAA
>JAYVIT010000406.1:0-3234 GCA_043769965.1 Saprospiraceae bacterium | reverse complement strand
CACATCTTCCAGACGCGAATTGATCAGGCAAAGTACACTCCGTATGACAGCAGGGGCATTACGATTCCCTTTATTAAAATTAACAAAACATAATAGAATGACAGATAGTAAACAATTTGATGTTATAATCGTTGGTGGTAGTTATTCAGGACTTGCTGCGGGTATGGCTTTGGGCAGGGCTTTAAGACAAGTTTTGATTATTGATAATGGCAAGCCATGTAACAGACAAACGCCTCATTCGCATAACTTTATCACCCAAGACGGAAAGACACCTAAAGAAATTGCAACTCTTGCAAGGCAGCAAGTAGAAATGTATAAAACAGTAACATTTTTCAACGGTTTGGCGACAAACGGAGTTAAAACCGAAAACGGATTTGAAATTCAGACAGCAACAGGTGAAACATTTGGGGCAAAGAAATTAATTTTCGCAACGGGTATAAAAGATATAATGCCCGGTATTGAGGGATATGCCGAATGCTGGGGAATTTCTGTTTTACACTGTCCTTATTGCCACGGATACGAAGTAAGAAATGAAAGAACTGGCATTTTGGGCAACGGAAAATATGGTTTTGAGTTCTCTATGCTCATTTCAAATTGGACAAAAGACCTTACACTTTTTACCAACGGAAATTCTACTTTGACAGATGAACAAACCGCTAAGCTTAAAAGGCACAATATAAAAATATCAGAAACAGAAATTAAAAAGTTGGAGCATTCTAACGGAAATATTCAAAATGTCATTTTCTCCGATGGAACAGAATCTTCGATCAAAGCCATTTATGCTAATAGTCTTTTTGAGCAACATTGTCCAATTCCAGAAACGATGGGGTGTGAATTGACGGAACAGGGATACATTAAGGTTGATCCTTTGCTACAGACCACTTTTCATGGAATTTATGCCAGCGGTGACAATACTACGCGTATGCGCACGGTAGCAAATGCTGTAGCTATGGGTACAACAGCAGGAATAATGGTAAATAAGGAAATAATTGAAGAAGAATTTTAAATGCTAATTTTAAAAAAACAGAATATGAATTTCGACATACAAGCGCAAGTTTGGGATAAAGATCCGAAAAAAATTGAAAGAGCAAAAGTAGTGGCAAGGGAAATAATCAATTTTATACAACCGAATCAGAAACTTAGTGCTTTTGAATTTGGATGTGGCACAGGATTACTAAGTTTCGAACTAAAAGATTCCTTCGATAGAATTACTTTGGCTGATAATTCTGAAGAAATGATAAAAGTTTTAAAGGAAAAAATTCAGGTTGCAGGCATCAAAAATTTCGATCCACTATTAATTGATCTACTTGAGGAAGATATTAATTTACCAATGCAGGATGTAGTTTATACTTTAATGGCTCTTCATCATATGCCTGACATCAAAAAAACCTTGAAAACATTCAATTCAATAATAAAACAAAATGGATACTTATGCATTGCGGATTTAGTAAAAGAAGATGGGTCATATCATACGCATGAAAGTGATTTTAATGAACAAAACGGATTTGACAGGAAAGAATTAACAGCGATATTACTAAATAGCGATTTCAATGTAATGTTTTATAATGTGTGCTATGTAATTGAAAAGGTAGTGAGTAATGAAGTTAAAAAGTATCCTCTGTTTTTAATGATATGTAAGAAAGCATCAAACTGATATCATAAGGTCATTGGATGTAGTCTGGGTGTTTTCTTTATTGAATTTGTTAGGCATCGGTAGAATTGAAAGAGCACCTCTCAATAACACGCTATACCCGCATAAACTGATTGAGGAATTGTTAGAATTTTTATGAAACACTTATTTCCATCCCAAAGATAGTATCTCAATATGCAGACTTTCTGAATCTTTTTTCTTATCAGCCAAATGCAATCACTAAGACAGCTCTCGGTAAATCGCGCTCTGCGATTATTAATGAATATGTTATTCTGAAATCAAAAAATTTCCTTCTTTCAACAGCTAACCAGATAGACAAAATAGCATTTTCCTGGGTTACGAGGATGTTTTCTACTTTATCAGATTCTTTAAAAAGAATACCGGACACTCACAAGAAGTGCTTTGACACAAATTCAAATAAGTCCTATTCAACTTCATTTTTGTCCTATTATGCCGAGTACATTAGGAAGTACATTTGTTGAATAAATTAATATT
Source organism: Saprospiraceae bacterium (assembly GCA_043769965.1). Lineage (GTDB taxonomy): Bacteria > Bacteroidota > Bacteroidia > Chitinophagales > Saprospiraceae > Vicinibacter. The sequence continues at coordinate 1,088 of JAYVIT010000406.1, read as the reverse complement.
CAACAAAATAAAACAAAAATGAAAATTATTATTGTAGGTGCATCAGGCACCATGGGAAAGTACTTAACAAGTGCATTTGAAAAAGAACACGAAATTGTAAGAGTTGGTTCAAAAAGCGGTGATGTTCAGGTTGATATTACTTCACCGGAAGAAATAGAAAATTTCTTCAAACAGGTAGGTCCGTTTGACGCACTTATATCAACAGCAGGGCCAACTTTTGTAGGGCCATGGAAGAAAATGACCGACAAGGAATTTAGAAAGGGTGTTGAAGGAAAAATGATGGGACAAATTAATTTGGTTCTTATTGGTCAACACTATATCAATCCCAAAGGTTCATTTACCTTAATCACCGGCGCTTTGACACACGAACCACAATTGAACTTTGCCAATGCATCGGCAGCAAACGGAGCAGTCGAGGGATTTGTGCGCGCAGCTGCAATTGAACTGGAAAATGGCATTCGCATTAATGCAGTAAGTCCAACTGTTATTGAAGATTCTCCGCAATATTTTCCTTATTTCCCCGGAGAAATTCCAACAACGATGAAACAACTGGAATACGGCTTTCGCAAAAGTGTATTCGGGGCAAATACAGGACATGTAATAAGACCGTAATAATTATTATTTACGGAATAGATAACATACGTAGGTCATTATTAACAGTGATAATGACCTACGATTTGAATCAAAGACATGGCAAGCCCTGATCGGTTTAGCTCCACGCACAAAATCAATCTTATTTGCTTCCAATCAGTGGAGCAAAACAGCAATTAAAATCAAATTAAATAAAGCATCAGTTGGTGATAAAACCAACTGATCACAATGCGTATGAAAAATATTAATCATCTCATCTACATATTTACTCTCTTCTTTGCAATGGGAGCATCATCTGCTTCAGCTCAAAATAAAATCAGTCTTTTGCGTTATGATGATGACTTTTCGCTTTTAAAAAACGATAGTCTAAAAAAAGGTTTTGACCATCTAAAATATATTTCTTTGGGAGATAATAGTTATATTTCTTTTGGCGGTGAACTGCGCGAGCAATTTCAGGTTTATAAAAATATAAACTTTGGCGATGTCCCACCAAATTA
>JAYVIT010000405.1:0-3460 GCA_043769965.1 Saprospiraceae bacterium | reverse complement strand
ATCGTTCCTACGGAACTCATCGATATAATTTTATTATTCCTACTAATAGAGCTGTAGGCTCGAATCATTTTGTACGCATGAACTTTAGTTCATGTTTGAATACATAACTACAATACAATTGCTCATACCGCCGGAATTCAATAGTATATTAATTACGGATCCTCTTAGAGAGCCGTAGGCTCGTATCATTTTGTACTCATAAACTTCAGTTCATGTTTGAATACAAAGCATACTTTATCTTAAAACAACTTCTTCCTAGCTATCTTCGTATGGAAATAGGTATCACAATCCAATTTCCTTCACATGAAAAATATAATTTTCTTCCTGTTTACTATATTAATTTTAAATCAGGCTCTGTCCGCCCAACCACGCTTCTGGATGTCCCCCGCTTCTGTTCGCGCTGATTTTTGGCAAATGTTTTCACCTACTGCGAAATGGGACACGCTGTTAAATCAGATTGATGTATTCAGCATTCATGTAAATGCATTTGATGGAAACAGACTGGATACAACGCTGATTAAAAATGCAATTAAGAAATTGAATGGAGCAAGTCTATTAATAAATTTCGAATGCGGTGGACTGCGTCCCTTTTCAGGTTGTGATTCATTAGCTGGCGAACGACAAGCGCAATTGGAATTATCAAATATGTACAAATGGTTTTCACGTGGCGGTAAAATAGATATCGTGACTATGGATTCACCAATCAATACGATGATCAAAGGTGGAGATGCGAGTGGTACTTGTGATTGGACCGTAGCAAGAACTGCAAATGAAATAGTAGATTACATGAAAGCAGTTCGCATGAAACTTCCCAATGTAAAATTTGCAATTGTCGAACCGATTCCATGGTATCATATTGGCAATCTTCCAAGTTATCCAGGCAATGATTATGGAGATTTAATCAAAACATTGGATACCGTTTTTACAATCGTGGAAAGCAGAGGAGAAAAAATTAAAATCTTCCATTCAGATTCACCATATGAATATTCAAATGATCCTATTACTCCCGGCTGGGAAAAAATAAAAGTAGTTGAAGACTGGCTTCATTCAAGAGGCATCCGTCATGGCAGAATTAATAATTCATCATTAGGTGGAGCAACAAGCAGTAAACTATTTTATGACAACACAATTGACTCTTATATTAAATACAAACAGATCGGCGGAAATCCGGACGAAATAGAAGTTTGGAGTTGGTATATTTATCCAGACAAAAATGAACCTGAATCAGAATTATATACATTTACAAATATCTGCAAAAGATTTTTCGATTTTGTTCAACAACAACTACAAAAGATTTTATTGGAGCCAGAAGATGGATATGTATATCATGGAGTTCAATTACAAACATATGATCCGGGTCCAAATCCGATTGCTGGATATATAGGCGTACTAAATGATTCAACCATTCAACCGAAAGTGCATGGTTTCTTTTTTAGCATACCAGGTACACGCGGACCTGACAAGTCCTTTGTTGGATTAAAGAATTTTTTACGAGGTGCAGATTCAATTGATTTTACACCTGAAGTTAGTTTGTTTCTTGTAAGCAATATTGCAACGGATAGTATCATTGCAGTTTCCAATCAATACGATTGGATCATCGACAGCATCATCAGCATTTCGAAAAGTTATGGAAAGAGTATGTTCTTGCGAATTGGCGGAGAGTTTAATGGTAAGGCTCCGGATTGGAATGGAGGAGGTTATCATCCTCATCTGTATGTCACCATGTTTCAAAAAATTGTTGACCGGTATAAAGCAAAAGGGTATAGGGATTCGGTTGCTACTATTTGGTGTTATGAACCCGATGCTGCAAATGATTTTGATTCTATAAATAATAAAGGTGCTTTGTGGTATCCGGGTGATGATTATGTAGACTGGTTTGGACTGGATGTATTTGATGCAACTCATTTTGATCAAACCCTTCCCGACTTCGATCGCGGATCAATTACAAAAAAGGGGAAATCAGAACGCTTTCTTTCCATGGCGCGCACAAAATCAAAACCAGTTTTCTTGAGTGAGACATCCGCAAAAGGAATCAACATTAGTTCAAATCCAACAGATGGAATTAATGACTGGAACAATTGGTTTGCAAAATTTTTTGCATTCATTGCTGCACATAAAGAAATCAAAGGCTATAGTTACATCGATGCAAATTGGCCAACAGGAGCTTATCCGAATTGGGGAGATGCAAGAATCGAAAACAGTACCTACATAACGGATAAGTACAAAGAAGAGATGAAAAATTCAAAATACATTCATCTCAAAACAAAAACATCCACTCCTGTTGTAGATACTATTCCGTTAACTGAACTCGGATTGAGTACCTGGAAAAACAATATTGGAGGTTTGTATGCAAATGGAAATAATGCAAGACCATTCACCCATGACTCTGCTGGAGTTGCAATTGCAAAAGCAATTGTCCCCCTGGATACTTTAGGCAACCCTGATAATGCAAATGGAAAAATTGTTTTGTTATCCATCGGAATGTCAAATGCAACACAGGAATATTCCGCATTCAAAATTCTTGCGGATACATTCAAACAAAAAAATCCAAAAGTACAAGTTATTGATGGAGCGCAAGGAGGACAAACTGCATCTGTAATTAAAGATCCAAATGCAAATTTCTGGAGAGTTGTTGGTCAACGGTTAGCACAACAAAATGCGAATGCTTTACAAGTACAAACTGTTTGGTTGAAAGAAGCAAATGCAAATCCAACGGCTGCATTTCCAAAACATGCAGAAGATTTGAAAACCGACATGAAAGCAATTGTCAAAGTATTAAAATCAAAATATCCCAATTTAAAATTGGTCTATTTGTCAAGTCGTATTTACGCCGGTTATGCAAGTACACCATTAAATCCGGAACCATATGCTTACGAATCCGGCTTCTCAGTCAAATGGTTAATCGACGAGCAAATTAATGGTGATACTGCCTTATTATATAGCGGCAACAAAATCAAAGCGCCTTGGTTAGCTTGGGGTCCATATCTATGGGCGAAAGGAACAACTCCTAGAAATGATGGATTGATTTGGAATCCTTCAGACTTTGCAGCAGATGGTACACATCCATCCAATCCAGGAAGACTGAAAGTAGCAAACCTGTTATTGAATTTCTTTTCAACTGATAGCAGTGCAGTACCTTGGTTTTTGAAAAAGAATGTGACATCAACAAAAGATCATGAAATTAATAATCCGGATCAAGCCATTGTATTGTATCAGAATTATCCAAATCCATTTGAAAACAATACCGTCATTAAATGGAAATCCAAAATCGCCGGAAACACTTCTTTGACTATCCATGATCTTTTCGGTAAAGAAATTTACAAACTCTTAGATGAGTATACATCTGCTGGAGAACATGATTTTTCATTTACTACGGAAATGCTTCCACACGGAGTTTACTTTTATAAAATCCAAGTGGGACCTTTTTCAGAAGTCAGGAGAATGATTTTAATTCAATGAT
>JAYVIT010000404.1:0-6297 GCA_043769965.1 Saprospiraceae bacterium | reverse complement strand
GTCCGTGCTACAGATTGTCCAAAAGTTACATGCAATGAAAACACTATGACAAACTGCAGCAAGGCATTTGAAATAATTAATTCGAACTTTGAAGCAAAGGAAAACTCAATTGATTTGTGCATTCGTGGTTATGAATTATCAAAAATGGATAATCGCAATTGTGTTATATCAGACAATACGAAAATTTACACATACCAAATTGGGCTTCGGCTGACTGAATCAAGCAACCTTAATAATTTTCAATTTCTTCGGAATAAAATTAAAGGCTTATACGTCCCAGGAGCTTCAGGAGCCAGAGCAGATAACTATTCAATTTATATCATGGGAACAGGTGGACAAAATTCTGGAAATGCGGAAATCCTGGATAATAATCAGGAATTTAGCTTGCCTTCAACATTTGACGGTATTACCATTATTAGTTTCAATAAAATTGACATTATTAACAATAATATTAATTATAGAGATGAAGGTAGTAAAACATACTTCGCTTTCAATTTAGGTTCGAGCTCCAATGATTACATTAAGAGTAATACAATAAATGGTAATGGAATCTCTACGAAAAACCTTGGGCTTTTCTCAAAAAGATCACCTTATAATGTATACTGTTGCAATTCTTTTAATGACTTACATTTTGGAATGATATTTCAAGAAGACTGTGATCAATCCCAACTGCGTCATAATGGTTTTAGTAATCATAATATCGCTTTAAATATAGCAGACATGTCTTGGATAGGGAATCAAAAATTTGGAAGTTCCAATAAATGGCCAGGATCTACTTCTTCTATAGCTGAAGCCCAACATTTGGGTGAAGATCAGATTATATTAAAGTCAATATTTGAGGTTACTACCTCTGGCGATTATTTTCCTGATCCAATCGATCAGTTGCCTAACAGTTTAGCAGTCTGGTTTGTACCTCATGCAGGAAGCAATGTAAGTTGCAATTTAGATCAAAATTGTCCCAATGAAGTAGATCCTGATGGTGATGATAACTTCAGATATTATGGTGGAGAAGACGCAATAATTTCTTCAAACGATGAATTTACAGCAGATGCATCTACAATATGGACGTCATCTGGACAAGCCTGGAATGCCCAAATTCAATTGCTTGAAAAAATTCAAATTTTTCCTGAATTGATTGAGCAATCAGACATAGTTGATTCATTCTATCAAGCGAATACCTCTGGTTCCTTAAATGATTATTTGGATATCAGGAAAGCAATCGCAACTGCTGTAATTTTAGACAGCGCAAACAAAAGTGAATTTAAATTGCTCGATTCAATAATTGAAGACAAATTACTTCAAATTGAGGAAATAGATTCCTTATTAAGCGATTCCGAAGCAGATTCAATAAGTTTGATTGATGACCGCAATTATCTAGTCGAAAATTTGGATTCATTAAATTTACATTATCACATTTTAGATAGTACGGTTCGGGCAGAAAGAAAAAGTGTCTATGTTGATATAATTTCTGAAGTAGAAGATTTAACGGCATCTGATGCAACTCAAATTCTAGAAAAAACTGCTAATCATTTTCTATTGATGTTTCTTTCTGAAGGGATTGATTCAATTACAGATAATGATATAGATACTATTTTCAGAATTGCGGATACGTGTATTCATTTGCAATCTTATGCAGTTTCAACATGTAGAATGATATACAGTCATATTACTGATTACAAGTTTGAAGATGATCATTGTGTGTACCTGCGGAAGCTATTATGCTTAACTCTGCTGATGATTTGACTAAAAATGACATAGTTTTAAGTCCGAATCCAGCCAGTCACAACTTGAATATTTGTAGCAAAGAACATAAAATAAAAGCAATTAAAGTATTTAATCTAATGGGACAAATTGTATCTTCGTATGCTTATCCAGATATAATGAATTCGAGATGTTTAGATATTAATGGTCTTAAGAATTCAATGTATTTGGTTGAAATCAATTTAAATAATGGGATCAAGGTTATTAAAAAAGTTATAATAGAACCCTAATATGAATCTAAAAAATATAATTTTTTATTTTTCATTATTAAATCATACCGTTGGCCTTTGTCAACGGTATGACTATAATTGGATGCTCGGATATGATGGAGGAAAAGGAGATCCTAGATTTGGGATAACTCAAATTGATTTTAATTCTGGAAATCCTATGGTTAGTTATTTACCAGACATAACATTGAATATTGAAACAGCTAATGCAAGTATTTCTAGTTCAACAGGCAATTTATTATATTACACAAATGGTTATGATATTGAAGGTGCAAAATATAAACTTATAGCTAATGGAAATGATCTTGGGATTAAGTATTGGAGTGGATTAAGGATTCCTCAGGGAGTAATGTTTTTACCATATCCTGATTCAGCCGATAGGACTATTTTATTTTATCCAAATTTGCAAAGAGTTTCATCCGATTTCTATGTTTTTGATATTAGATACCTAATAATAAATAATAAATTAAATAATGGTTATGGAGCTGTAGTTCTTAGACATCAAATAATTGTAAAAGATACTTTAAGCGAAGGCCAATTAACTGCTTGCAAACATGCAAATGGTCGTGATTGGTGGTTATTGATCAACAAACTTAATACAAATAAATATTATAAAATATTAGTACAACCAGATAATATCCAGCTTTTGGATTCTCAATTGGTTGGCGAACCAATAATTCAAGGACTAGGTCAATCTAAGTTCTCACCAAATGGAAATTTTTATGCAGTTTATCAAAGTATAAGCGACATGGAAGGAGCAGACTTGTATTTGTATAAATTTGACAGATGTGGTGGCCTTTTGAATTTTATTACAAAAAAGCATATAATAAAAAAAGGGTTTGGTGGTATTGAATTCTCACCAAACTCAAGATTTCTTTATCATTGTTCAGGATTTGATTTATTTCAATATGATCTTGAAGAATCAATTAGTTTAGATAATGAAATACAAATAGATACCATTACAGATCATTATCCTCCATGGGGTTCTGCATATTTTCTTCAACAGCTTGCGCCAGATGGTAGAATCTATATCGCAAATCCCTTTGGAAGTGATATTTTACATGTGATTCAAAGGCCAAACTTTAAGGGAGAACGAAGCATTCCAACATATAATAGCTTTAAGCTTAAATCACTTAATGCAATATCAATCTCTAATTTTCCAAATTATCGACTAGGTCCAATCGACGGAAGTATATGTGACAGTATTGACATAGATAATATCCCCTGGGCTCATTGGCGATATGATCAGGACACTCTTAATTATTTAAAATTTGAATTTACTGATCTCAGCTCTTATGAAGTAGAAGAATGGTATTGGGACTTTGGAGATTCAAACAGTCCTGTTAGGACAAGCAGAGATACTAATCCAATACATACATTTTCTCAAAATGGTGTATATGAAGTTTGCTTGATTGTAAAAAACAAAAATGGTGCAGATACTTTGTGCAGGACTATTACAATTGGAACTGTATCAACTAAAGGTAGTGACAAACAAATACTTGATATACAAATTTGGCCGAATCCATGTAAAGACTTTCTGATCATAAATGTTTTGGATTACAATCCTCAAAAAATGGTTTTGCAAATTAATAATTCAATAGGTAAGCTTGTGTTATCTCAAAGACTTTATCAAGGAAGCAACTCCATTGAAGTTGAAGATTTTCATTCAGGCATTTATTTTATTTCAATTTTGGAAAAAGGCAAGGAAATTAAAAGTGATAAATTAATCAAATTATAAAATGAAAAATTAATTCCATAACAATCCATTTTTTAATATGCAATTTTTGCGGAAATGAAGCTGTCCTTATTGTATTAAGGGCAGCTTCTAATTAAAGTGAAGAGTGAAAAATGAATAATGATAAGTGTCGGAGCGTAGCGGAGATCCCGCAAAGCGGGGAAAAATTAAGGTAACATGAATGTTTAATATTCACTGTTGACATGGAATTTCAAAATCAGTCCTTGTGAAGATTTGCCTCCCGTTTCACGGGACAGAGTTTGGCGGTAACGATGACGTAGTTATAAACTATGCTTAGCTGAGTGGTATTACATTGAGTTTAACAAACTGCCAATAGGCAATGAGTTATATCATATAGACCAATTCGGTAAAAATTTGTATTTTTGACTTAAATAGATATTTATGACCCGGACTAAACTAATTGAGAATATTTATACACTTGTTAAATCCATTGATAATGAGGAATTATTACAATCTCTTTATGAATTATTAAAAAGACACAAGAACTCCAAACCTGGTGAATTATGGAATTCACTCACAGAAGAACAAAAAAATGAAGTTCTAAAAGCTTTTGACGAATCCGAACACGAAGAAAATCTTATCCCTATGGAACAAATTTTTAAAAAATAAATGAAAGTATTCTTTACCAAGAATGCCGACAAAAACTTCCAGAACATTCAAAAACACTTAGTAGAAAATTGGGGACCTACATCAAAGGAAAAATTTATACATAAAACCAGGCACTCTTTGGAATTATTAAAACTCCATCCTGAATTAGGTACTAAGGAAGTTGAATCTAAAAACATATATGGTTTGTTGATACACAAACACATTCGGATGTTTTACAAATTATACAAAGATCGAATTTCAGTTTTAGCATTATTTGATGTGCGCCAACATCCGGGACGCAGACCTAAATGATTTAATTAATTATTCCAGGTGAACATTGAACATTGTTTGTTGAGCATTGAACATTTTACTTTCCAAATGATGTCAAATGCTCAATGAGCAATGTTCCAGCCTAAACACGGCTGGCAGGTAATTTTCAATGCTCAATGAAAATATTTGAATTTCATCTATGACTTTCTTTCTCAACATCATCCGTCGGTATTCGGCCGTCAGCGGTCAATCTTCATCCTCCTACGTATTGTATATCCAGTCAGCCTGATTAACTTTGCCGGATAATACAAGTCCATGTTCCCAATAGAAACAGAACACCTCAAAATAATTCGCGAATCGGTAAGAAGTTTTGCAGAGCAGCATATCAGACCACAGATGATGGAATGGGATGAAAGCCAGCATTTTCCAAAAGAATTGTTTCATCAAATGGGAAAGCAGGGATTTCTTGGAGTACTCATTCCACAGGAATATGGTGGTTCTGGATTTGGCTATCAGGAATACATTACTGTTGTAGAAGAGATTGCAAAAGTATGTGGATCTATTGGATTGTCTGTTGCTGCGCATAATTCTCTTTGTTCAGGGCATATAATGCTATTCGCAAATGAGGAACAAAAGAAAATGTATTTGACAAAACTTGCAACCGGTGAAATGCTAGGTGCCTGGGCACTTACAGAAGCAAACACAGGAAGTGATGCAATCCGGATGAAATGCGTGGCTCAAAAGGATGGAGACCAATGGATCATCAATGGCACCAAAACCTGGATCACACATGGCAAATCAAGTGATGTTTCTGTTGTCATTGCGCGTACCGGAGAGTTATTGGATAGTCGAGGCATGACTGCTTTTATTGTCGATAGAAATACACCGGGACTTACTGCCGGCAAAAAAGAAAATAAATTGGGAATGCGCGCATCTGAAACTGCAGAAATGATTTTTGACAATTGCAAGATTCATAAATCGATGGTGATTGGTGAAGTAGGCGAAGGATTTATTCAGGCAATGAAAGTATTGGATGGCGGACGAATCAGCATTGCAGCTCTTGCATTGGGAATTGCCAAAGGTGCATACGAAGCATCCGTAAAATATGCAAATGAAAGAGAACAATTTGGTCAGACCATTGGAAATTTTCAAGGCATCGCTTTCAAACTTGCAGACATGTGTACCAAAATAGAAGCCGCCGAATTATTGACCCGCCAGGCCGGCAAAATGAAAGATCTCAAAATGCACATGACTAAACAAGCTGCCATGGCAAAGTATTATGCATCTGAAGTTTCTGTTGCAGTATCAGTTGATGCAGTACAGATTTTTGGCGGTTATGGATATACTAAAGATTTTCCGGTTGAGAAATATTATCGCGACTCTAAACTCTGCACTATCGGAGAAGGCACTTCGGAAATTCAGAAACTGGTGATTTCGAGAGAAGCGCTTAAAGGAAGTTAAGAGTTATAAGTTATGAGTGATGAGTTGGGCTTTGTTAATAGACTTTCAATTCCTTCATTTTTTCATTCTTTAATTCCTTCATTCTTCTTCCTACAGCCTATAGCCTTCCTCCCAAAACTTTCCCCTATCTTTGCTGTTCGTATTAAAAATCTATAATTGAAAAGACATTTTCTCATAGCATTTCTGAGCTTTAGCCTGCTGTCCTCGCAGTTTGGGCTCAATATCTATCTTTTC
>JAYVIT010000403.1:0-2038 GCA_043769965.1 Saprospiraceae bacterium | reverse complement strand
CAACTGTGAAGGAATTGGCTAAATTTTTACAACACAATGAACATAATTATAAATACGACTGTAAAATTATGCCCATCATGGGAATTTGTTTGGGTCATCAATTGTTGGCATTGGCATCCAATGGTCAAACATTTAAAATGAAGTTTGGAAATCGTGGATTAAATCATCCTTGTATTGATTTACGAAATTCAAAATGTTATACAACTTCCCAAAATCATGGATATGAAGTTGATATAAAGACATTGGATTCCAAGTGGAAACCACTGTTTGTAAATGCCAATGATAATTCGAATGAAGGAATGATTCATGAATATTTACCAATGTTTAGTGTTCAATTTCATCCAGAAGGATGTCCTGGACCAACCGATACAAGGTTTTTATTTGATGAGTTTGCACAATTAATGGCGAAACCAGAATCTCATGTCTTGAAATTGTCATCTTGGCAACAACCAACTCGAAACATTCGTAAAGTTTTGTTGGTTTCCAATGGAGCATTACAAGTAGCACAAGCTGGTGAATTCGATTATTCTGGATCACAAGCAATCAAGGCATTAACAGAAGAAGGTATTGAAGTTGTATTAATTAATCCAAATATTGCAAGTGTTCAATCTTCACAAACTCCTCATACTTATTATTATCCCATAACACCTGAGTTTGTTTCCAAAGTGATTGAATTGGAAAAGCCAGATGGTATTTTATTACAATTTGGAGGACAAACTGCTTTAAACTGTGGTATCGCATTACAAGACTATTTGAAATCCAACAATGTTTTAGTATTGGGAACATCGATTGATACAATTATAAAGACAGAGAATCGCAAACTATTTTCCACATGTATGCAAGAAATTAATGAATTAACCATTGAATCAGAATCGGTTACGAATTTACAAGACGGTTTACAAGTGGCATCTAAAATTGGATACCCTGTTTTGGTTCGAGCTGGGTTCTGTTTAGGTGGTTTAGGTTCTGGATTTGCTTCCAATCAAGAAGAATTGAAAAATTTAATGGAACAAGCATTAAAATCATCGGATCATGTAATCATTGATAAATCCTTAAAAGGATATAAAGAATTAGAATATGAAGTTATGCGTGATGTAAATGGTAATGTCATTGTCGTTTGTAACATGGAGAATTTTGACCCAGTTGGTATTCATACGGGAGATTCCATTGTTGTTTCACCATCTCAAACCATTACCAATCAAGAATATTTTGCCATGAGACAAACAGCTGTAAATGTCATTCAATATTTGAAAGTCATTGGAGAATGTAATATTCAGTTTGCATTAAATCCAGAAGATTCCAAATATTACATTATTGAAGTGAATGCTAGATTGTCAAGATCTTCCGCATTGGCATCAAAAGCAACAGGTTATCCATTGGCTTACATCGCAGCAAAACTGGCATTGGGTAAATCACTGACAGATTTGCCAAATAATATGACTCGTACAACTTCTGCTTGTTTTGAACCCTCGATGGATTATATTGTTGTCAAGATGCCTCATTGGGATTTTTCAAAATTTTCACAAACATCAAGAGAGTTGGGAACTGCCATGAAATCGATTGGTGAAGTTATGGCCATTGGTCGTAATTTTGAAGAAGCATTTCAAAAGGCAATGAGAATGAAGAATATTAAATTCGATCAAGTTGTAGAATGGTCAAAGATTGGCACAGATTTACGAGTGTCTGCATTATTAACAGCTTTACGAACTAAATCAATGAGTTTGGATGACATTCACAAGGAAACACATATTAATCATTGGTTCCTACACAAATTACAACATCTCATTGATTTGGAATTTGAGCTCAAGGAAGATATAGACTGTTTAAACAATTTACAAGTCTTTAAACAAAATGGATTTTCAAATGATTATATTGCTCAAATTTTGGATTTTTCCCAGGACGAAGTGGAATATTACCTAGATTTAATTGTTCCAAGATCGTATCCGATTGATACGTGTTCCGGAGAATTTATTGCACAATCCAATTACTTGTACTTGTCGTATTGGGGAAATGACGCCAAAATGCAAGAATCGGAATC
>JAYVIT010000402.1:0-2717 GCA_043769965.1 Saprospiraceae bacterium | reverse complement strand
AGTTCGACTATTACGGAAAAAAATCCATTTTACTTTCAAGTCAAAGCAGGATTGAATTCTCATTATCAGTTAATCAACGAACATGTTCGCACACATTTTCCTGTTGAAAATGTGTTGTTGATATCTAAGTCAAAGGAAGAATCCAAATTAAGAGTATTTAATAATCTCTCTACTGATTCAATAGAGATAAAAGAAGAAATAATTTCGGAGGAAGATTTGGCTGTGAGATCAGAACCTATCTTAGAGAAATTATTAAAGACAGATGGTCCTACTGTGTTCATTTTACCATTAGCATCCAGTCGGGATGAAAATTATATTTATCATTTTCTAAGAAGGGTAATATCTGAAAAGAAAAATAAAACAGTGTATGTCTATGGATTGTATAAATGGTTGGATATGAAATCCGATATTTTAGAGTATATCAATACATTGAATGTAAGAATTTCAATCAGCAATTTTGTCGATAGTGAACGCCCAGAAGTAAAGGTGTTTAAACGAAAGTACTTTAAACTCTACCGGGAGTTTCCAAGCGAGGATGCAATGGAAGGTTATGATTTAATAAAATATCTGATAAAATCATTAAAGAAAAATGGACTTCAATTTTATTTGAATATAGATGAGCCACAAAATGAATACCTGGGAACCCAATTTCTTTTTAAACCCATTTATAAAAATGGTCAGGAATCTTCAAATGAAATAGATTACTATGAGAATGCTTATATCAAGCTAGTTGAAATCAAAGAAAATAAATTCAAGATTATTGAATAGGGCTGTAGGAGGGAGAATATGCAATTGGCAAAAGGCAATTAAAAGAGTCAAATGGACATGTGGAACTGATTGATGATAAATCATATTGGTCCTCACTCTTTCATTCCTTAATTCTTTAATTCTTTCATTTTCATTTACAGCCTAAGAAAGTTTATCCAATGCAGCTCGCGTTCTTGTTATAGCTTCAGAAATTTTTTCTTCAGAAAGAGAATAGGATATTCGCAAGCAGTTCGGAGCACCAAAAGCGTCACCATTTACAACAGCGACTTTTGCATCTTGCAATAAGTACATTGCCAGATCATCTGAATTTTGAATGAATCCATGTTCATGTTTTTTTCCAAAACAAGAACTCACATCCGGCAATACATAAAAAGCTCCCTGTGGTTTATTGACCAACCATTCTGGTATTTTTTTTAATTCAACTAAAAGTAAATCTCTTCTTTTCCGAAAAGCTTCACACATCGCATAGGTTGGGGATAAATCTGATGTCAATGCAAATGCTCCTGCTTTTTGTGAGAAAGATGCCGCACCTGATGTGAACTGTCCCTGAATTTTTACAGCTGCAGCGATGACATCTTTAGGCCCACCCATGTATCCCAAGCGCCAACCTGTCATAGAAAATCCTTTTGAAAAACCATTGATAGTAGCAGTTCTTTGATTCATTTCAGGTACTGAAGCAATGCTAAAATGTTTTGAACCAAATTGAATAAATTCATAAATTTCATCTGAAACGACGAGTATATCTGGATGTAATTTCAAAACATTTGAATAAGCAATTAATTCTTTTTCTGTAAATACGGATCCGGTAGGATTACAAGGACTGGAGAAAACAAACATTCTCGTATTAGCTGTAATTGCTTTTTGTAATTGTTCAACTGTAGGTTTGAAGTCTTGATCTACATCTGCAAAAACACAAACCGGTTTTGCACCGCTTAGTTTGATAATTTCATAATACGAAACCCAATAGGGTGAAAAAAGTATAACTTCATCTCCAGGTTCAAGCATTGCAAAGCATAAATTTGCAAAGCACTGTTTAGCGCCATTAGACACGATTATTTCTTCTGGACTATACTTGATATTGTTATCTCTCAAAAACTTATTGGAAATTGCCTGCCGCAATTCTAAAGTACCTGCCACCGGAGTATATTTTGTATTGCCTTCCTGCAAGCTTTTTATAGCTGCTGTTTTAATATGTTCAGGTGTATCAAAATCCGGTTCGCCAAGGCTAAGATTGATGACATCGTGACCTTCCATGGTCATAAGTCTTGCCATTTGAGCCATTTTCAAGGTGGCCGATTCAGTCATGAGTTGTGCCCTCTGTGCTATTTTGAACATTTCGCAAATGTCCGGATAAAAAAGCTAAACCCAAAATAGAATTGATAACTCTTCTTATTGTCATCCATTCTTATCTTATGAATGAAAAAGCCGGCTAACATAGTCATCCGGCTTTCCATTCTTAATATTCAGTTTATTCTTATCTTATATGAAAAAACTTATAAGTCTTTGTACTATCCTCGCTTTTAATTCTTATAAAGTACAAATCGGTCATGAGATGAGAAGAAGAGATAAATATTTCATGTGGTTGTCTTTCAGTTTCAATAATATCTATTGGAACTTGTCTGCCTTCCAAATTGAACATTTCAATTTCAAGATCTCCTGGAATCTCTAATTCAGAAAACAAAGAAACCCTGTTTGATGAGTTGTTTGCTTTGACTATCAAATCAGTTACTCTGAACTTCCTTGGATTATTTGTCAGACTATCACAAACAATGGTTCTAAACTCAATAGGAGTACAGCATCTTGGATTGTCATTTTCGCAAATTTTTACAAAGTCGAAATCTCTTCCGCTAGCCTTAAAATTATGGATTGTTATTGGCAATTGTGAAAATGTAAAATATCCAATTTGTCCATTGCGGTCAAACACTTCGAAATTCTGATTAGTTGTACCT
>JAYVIT010000401.1:0-5837 GCA_043769965.1 Saprospiraceae bacterium | reverse complement strand
TCAAAGAGAATAACGCTAACTACAAAAATGAGTAGTTTTCTTGCTGACACTAACTACAAAAATGAGTAGTTTTCTTGCTGACACTACCTAAATAATCCTATTCAATTAGATTGAGTATTTTATGGAATTATTTTGATAATTCCATATGCTTTGTATTGTAGTATTGCAAGAAGATCCATTTCTTCAGATTAAATTCCGAATAGACTCCCCCAATGTAAAAATCTTATATAATATTGGAAACATCATAGCTCCTAGTTCCTAACTCCTATCTCTTTTTCGCTTCATTCCACAAAACATCCATCTCCTCCAAAGTCATTTCCGTCAATGGCTTTGTCGCATTATCTTCAATGTATTGAAACCGCTTCCGAAATTTCTGATTCACTTTATCGAGTGCAGTTTCCGGATCAATTTTTAAAAATCGTGCGTAATTTATTAAAGCAAAAAACACATCGCCCAATTCTCCTTCAATTTCTTCTTGAGATTTCTTTTCATCAACTGCTTCTCTTAATTCTGCAATTTCTTCTGTGACTTTGGACCAAACCTGATCGATGTGTTCCCATTCGAAACCAACCTGTTTGGTTTTATCCTGAATCCGCAATGCTTTCACTATAGCAGGCATAGAATCCGGAACTCCTGATAACAAACCTTTCTTACCTTCTTTTTGCTTAAGCTTTTCCCAATTCTGTTTGACCTGTTCTTCAGTTTCCAATTTTAGATCTCCGTAAATATGTGGATGACGATAGATTAATTTCTCACTAATCGCATCGATGACATCTTTCAATTCAAACCAATTTTCTTCTTTAGCTATTCTTGAATAAAATAATATGTGCAGCAAGATATCACCCAACTCTTCTTTGATGCCTTGATGATCTTCTTTCAGAATAGCATCTGTCAGTTCATAGGTTTCTTCAATAGTAAGAGAACGCAGGGTATGAATGGTCTGCTTTTTATCCCAGGGACAGCCTTCTCTGAGTTCGTCCATGATTTTGACGAGGCGGAGAAACGATGTAGCTAATGAGTCCATGAAATATTATTTAGGAATTGGGAATTAGGATTTAGGAATTTTTAATTACTTCTAAGTTCATCATTCGTTAATCGGTGTTCATTATTCAATTTTTTAAATACCAATTCTACAAGAATTCTCATTTCGGAAACAAATGTCCGAGTTTTTCCCGCTTGGTGTTGAGGTAGTCTTTATTATAATCATTGAAAGGAGAAATAAGTGGGATCCGTTCAATCACTTTAATTCCTGCTTCTTGTAACGCGAGAACTTTCCGTGGATTATTTGTCAATAAGCGTATTGAATGCAGTCTAAAGTCTTTGAGAATTCCAACTGCAATATCATAATTACGCAAATCAGGTTCGAATCCAAGTGCTTCGTTTGCCTGAACAGTATCCATGCCAGAATCCTGCATATGATAAGCTTCTATCTTATTATGTAAACCGATTCCTCTTCCCTCTTGCCGCAAATAGACAAACATCCCACCTTCTAATGCAATCCGTTCGAGGGAATTTTGCAACTGAACCCCGCAATCACAACGCATTGAACCAAAGACATCACCTGTAAGACATTCGGAATGTAATCGAACCAATGGATTTTGAATTTTACTCAAATCACCCGAAACTAATACCAAGTCAGGTGCATACGGGTTATCCAAATTTGGATAACTATGTATATCAAAAGAACCATAGATAGTTGGCAGAAAAGCTTCAATGGAATGATTCATCAATGAAGGTCATTTTATTTAACCCAGAACTCAAAACAACGGTCCTTGGGTGAATGTTGAGATGAGCTTTGGTTAAAAAGGCAAAAATTAGATTCTTCGCATGGAGGATCCTTTTCTTTGCCATATCTTAATAGCTGTGCTAACGAGTAGAACAGCTGTAACTATACAGACTATGATCATTGTAGTGGTTGGTTTTAACGTAAGCTTGATTCGGGCACAATATCCGAAATTACTTTTTGCAAAATCAAGTTTCAACCGAACTTTCTTATATATTTTTTCTTTAAATGCGTTATTTTGTAACTAAGAGCAGTTAGGAGAAATGAAAAAATGAAAGAATGAAAAATTAATTTGACCATTGACCTATCTCATCCCATAGGGATCCCTTCGGGATAGTTCTTAGCTTAATTCGCCATTTCCTCCAACACGACTTCATGTTCATACTTGCGCAAGTCGACGGCTGTAACAGATGAGATTCCCTGATCCTCCATATAGACGCCATATAACACATCTACATCTGCCATGGTCAATTTATTATGTGTGATGATGATAAACTGTGAGTCTTGTGAAAATTTGCGGACGATTTGATTGAATTTTTCAATGTTGACATCATCCAAAGGAGCATCTACTTCATCAAAAATGCAGAACGGTGCAGGTTTCAATAGATATAGTGAAAATAAGAGTGCTATAGCTGTCAAGGTTTTTTCTCCTCCGGAAAGTTGGGAAATGGATTTAGGTCTTTTTCCTTTTGGTTTCGCGATGATGTCGATATCACATTCCAAAGGATCGTTTTCATCAACAAGAATCAAATCACAGTCATCATCTTCAGTAAATAAGCTTCTGAACACAGTTTGAAAATGTACGCGCACCTGATTAAATGCCTCTAAAAATCCGGCAGTAGCTGTTTCTTCAATTTCCTTTATGGTTTCCAACAGACTATCCTGTGCTTTTAAAATATCGTCGCGTTGCTCTTGTATTTTATCAAGTCTGGCTTTCATTTCCTCATAAGCCTCCAATGCCAATGGATTTACTTCTCCATAATTATCAATCCTGGTTTTGTAATACCTGGATTTTTCTTCCAATGATTGAAGTTCTATTTCAGGATCAATTTCTTCAGGAACAAAATGATCTAAATCAGCAGAAAACTCAATCCGGGCAATTTCATGTGCAGATTGAATTCTGAATTTAAATTCTGCTTTTTGTTCTTTGATTTGATTGATAGCTGATTGCAATTCATTGATGGCTCGCTGATGACTTTTGACTTTAGCCTCTGTTTCAGTGATCGTATTGCGCATCTCGTAGTAAGCTTGCTCGATTGCAGACAAATTAGAATCCATGTTTTTTCTGAATTCCAATTTTTCAATTAATTCTGATTGATGAGTGTCAACTGATACGCCAAGTAGAACAATGGATTCTTTTAGTTCATCACGTTTTTGTTGATCTAATTGATTTTGAACTCTTAGTTCGTTAAGATGATTGGATTTATACTCAAGATCTTTTTGAACATTATCAAATTTATTCTGCCATTTTAACAATTCAAGCTTTGCCTGATGATAGATGTTCGATGCTTCTGACAGCTCATTCGAAATCCTGTTATACTCTTCATCTGAATTATTCAATGAATGCAGCAATTGTTGTTGTATAATTTGTAGAGAAGAAATAGTCAGTTCACAGGATTGCATTTTTTCAATAATCTCTAAAACCCTTGCTTCATTTTCAATAACTCTTTGATTTAAATCAGATTTAGAATCATCTATATGCTGAAGTTTTGCTTTAAATTCAGCACTTTGCTGTAACAATTCACTTTCCTTTCTGCGTAAATCTTCGATTTCTTTTATTCTTTCTTTTAATTCTATGGTACGCAATTCATTTTTCTGCTCTGAAAGCTGCTTTTCCAAATCAATTATCTGTATCTCGAGTTGCTTGATTTCGATTTCCAGTTTTTCAAGATTCTTTTTTCTCCCCAATTTCTTACCTTCAAATAAACCTACGGAACCACCCGTAATTATTTTATTCGATTTTATAATAGACCCCGAAACAGAAATGATTGATATATCATCAGGAAACTGAATGACATCTTCCAAATGTTGATCATTTATCAGAATATAGACATCTTTTAATAGATCATTCAACAATGGCTGATAGACTTCTGAAACCTCTATTACAGATAAAGCTGGCACACATCCATGTAATTGCTTCGAAACCGGATTCGAATTGCGAAACTTATCAAGAATAAAAAAATTAGCCTTTCCTTTTGAATTATTAAACAACAAGCGAATTGCTTTTACTGCATCATCTTCATTGTTTACAACATAGTAGTTTAAATAATTTTCTAAAAACAATTCAATTCCTGACCGGTATTTTTCTTCTGTATAAATCAGATCCAATAAAACAGGTACATCCTGTCTCCAATTTTGGTTCAGAAATTTAATGGATTCCGGAAAGCCTTCCATTTTTTCTACCATGCTTTTCAACAAATCATATTCATTCTTTTTGGCATCGCGTTGCCGATAAATCGTCGAAACTTTTTCATTCAACCGTTCAACTTCAGCTTGAAAATTCTTTAATGAAGAATGTCTTTTTTCTTCTTCTGAATACAACATATTCAATTCCTCAGAATGAGATTTCAGGATGGTAGCTAACTGATTATTTTGAATTTCTAATGACCTGTACTCTTCTGATTTATTGCCGGATTCACTTTTACAGCGCGCAGAATCAGCATTGAGGCTTTCTATCTGGTTGTTAAATACTGCTATTTCTTTTTCAAGATCAAAAATCTGGGTTTCATTCTTTTGCTTATCCAGTTGAAACTGATCAACCCCGGTTTTTAATAAGTTATATGCAGCCTGCTTATCATTGTAAATTAATTCTTGGTCTATTACCGATTGCCCGGCATTTTCTAATTCTTGTCTTGTATTTTCCAATTCAGACTGAACAATATCAATTTCTGCAACTAATGACTCCATTTTGGCTGCTGCCGATAATATCTTCTCTTCCAGCAATTCCAATTGATTGCTTTGAAAATGTTTTTTCTGAATATCAATTTCAATAGAACTTTCCAGATTTCTGATTACATCCAGAATTTCATTTACTTTCTTTTGGAATTCAGAAAGATTTTTCTCCTGGTCAAGATTTTCTTTTTTATAGGATTCAATCTGGGCTTCAAGTGTATTTACAATAACTTCTTCAAAAATTACCTTTTCGTTTTCCGATTCAATTGCACTTTCAATTCCGGCTAATTTTTCTTTCAATGATTTTACAGAAAGATATTGAACAAGTAATCCTGCAGCTTTATATTTTTCTTTTAGATCATTATACTTCTTAGTTCGACGGGCCTGCTTTTCCAACTCCGTCAAATTGTTGTTTATCTCAAAAAGCAAATCTTCAATGCGAGCCAGATCCTCTTTTGTAATTTTTAATTTGTTTAGGGTTTCTCGTTTTCTGGATTTATATTTTGAAATTCCAGCAGCTTGTTCAAACATTTTCCGGCGTGCGCTTTCTTTGTTTGAAAGCAATTCTTCAACCATGTTGAGAGCAATTATTGCATAGGAATCAGAACCGATTCCCGTATCCAAAAACAAACCAGTAATATCTTTCAACCGGCAACTTACACCATTAAGCCTATACTCACTATCACCACTTCTATATAAGTATCTGGCAATTTCAAGATTCTGATATTCTGTAGGTAATAAATTCTTGGTATTTTCAAAATGCAAGATTACTTGTGCGAGAGGTGCTTCCTTGCGCTTTTTTGTGCCATTAAATATGACATCGGACATTTGCTCCAGTCGTAACTCTCTTCCTTTCTGTTCACCCAATACCCATCTGATCGCATCCACTATATTAGACTTACCAGAACCATTTGGGCCTACAATCCCTGTCACTGCTTCATTGAAATGAATTACTGTTTCATCTGCAAAACTCTTAAATCCTTTTATGTGTAGGCTCTTCAATCTCATGGCGCAAAAATATGGAAATCTTTTATATAAACTATTTATATATCAAGGGGATTAGGCTGTAGGCTTTAGGCTTTAGGTTAAAAGGCTGTATTATTGGAGTTTAGAATTTTAAAGTAAATATGATTAATGCAGATAAGTAAAATAGAATTGGCGT
>JAYVIT010000400.1:0-11236 GCA_043769965.1 Saprospiraceae bacterium | reverse complement strand
CATCAGTTAATTAGCAGATGGCATTTATTTTGTAAAACTCATTGGTTCGAATAATCAACTAATCAAAACGATTCGGCTTTTGAAGAGATCGTATAAACCATAGAAGAAATTACGAATGATGAAAGTATTCAGTTAACAGTTTTCAGTTGGTGGTTCAAATTAAAAATTAAGTTATATAAAATTTGCTCCATAATTTTTTTAGAAACTGCAAACTGCAAACTTCTTTAAGCCGGATATTCGACAAAGTTTCTTGGTGTTTCAGACAATCGGATATGCACTTCCAAATGATTAGGTAAAACAGATTTTAGAATCTTATAAATTTCTATGCAAATATTTTCTGCAGTTGGAATTTTTCCAATGAATTCAGGACAATCCAGATTCAGATTTTTATGATCATATCGTTCTTCCACATTCAATTGAATAATCTCTTTTAGTATTTTTAAATCGAGAAGTATTCCAGATTCCGGATCCAATTCTCCAGTCACTTTTACATCCATTTCATAATTGTGACCATGAAAATTGGGATTGCTGCAAATTCCAAAAACCTGCTTGTTTTTTTCATCAGACCATTCCGGTTTAAACAACCTGTGGGCAGCATTAAAATGTCCTTTTCTGATTATTGAAATTCTCATTGGGTCAATTTGTTGCAAAATTAGGTGTTTAGGCTATAGGCTGTAGGCTGTAGGAGTAGAATTATAGAATTAAAGTATGAAGGAATTTGCCGAAGGCATCCCTTTGGGAAAAGAATGAATGAATAAAGGAATCACAAATTACCTATTGTTCTAAGGCTTTTTCGCAATTGAAATTATATGTATTTTAGCCTACAGCCTATAGTCTACTACCTAAAAGCCTCTATACATATTCCCATCGGAATTACCTCCTAATCACCCGAACCGTCTTATATTTGCGACGTTTTTAAAGAGATAAAATGGAGGCTAATCACATACCCTATGACTATGTACCAATTCTCCTGCAATTCATAGTTGCCATGGGTTTTGTGGTGTTCGTTCTTTTGGCAACCCATTTACTTGGGCCCAAACGAAAAGGAGTAATGAAGGATGCTTCCTTTGAATCTGGACTGGACAGTGTCGGCAATGCACGCAATCCTTTTTCAATACGCTATTTCATGACTGCTATTCTCTTTGTACTCTTCGATGTGGAGATTATTTTTATGTATCCCTGGGCAGTGAATTTCAGAAAACTTGGCTGGTTTGGCTTTGTGGAAATGTTCATTTTCCTGGCTATACTTATGGCTGGTTTTTATTATGTCCTGATGAAAGGCATTTTGAAATGGGAAACGAGGGAAGAATGAAAGAATGTCTGAGCATCCCGATAATTTATCGGGACGTAGATCCCGCAGAATTGCGGGGAAGGAATGAAAGAATGAAGGAAATTTACTTGGCTAACAACAAATTATTTGCGGCCGTCAGCGGTCGGTTGTCAATGGTCGTATTAAGATGCATAACATGAGTGAAAAAATAATAGTAAGCGAAGCACCAGAAGGATTAGCCGGTCAGGGTTTTTTTGCAACATCATTGGATTCTGTTGTTGGCCTGGCAAGAAAAAATAGCATTTGGCCTTTGCCATTTGCGACTTCGTGCTGTGGCATCGAGTTTATGTCTACCATGGCATCGCATTATGATCTGGGAAGATTTGGAGCTGAAAGACTTAGTTTTTCTCCAAGACAGGCGGACTTGCTCATGGTTATGGGGACTATTGCAAAAAAAATGGGACCTGTGCTCAGACAAGTTTACGAACAAATGGCAGAACCCAAATGGGTAATTGCAGTTGGTGCCTGTGCATCCAGTGGAGGAATATTTGATACCTATAGTGTATTACAAGGAATTGACAGAATAATTCCGGTTGATGTGTATGTGCCCGGTTGTCCTCCAAGACCAGAACAAATAATAGATGGTGTTATGCGAATTCAGGATTTAATTGGAAAAGAATCTGTAAGAAGACGCAATTCAAAAGAATACCAGCAATTGATGGAAGAATATCTCGTGAAGTAATGCAATCATTGACTAAGGAGCAAATACAACAACACATTAATACAAATCTTGGAACCGAGATTGCATTAACAGAGGATACTTATGGTGTTTTCAATTCTACTATTAAGTTAAATCAACTCTATCAAATTATTTTATTTTTATACAAAGATGAACAACTTGGTTTTCAATTTTTAACAACCCTTTGCGCGGTTCATTATCCACATCAAACCGGAAATGAATTTGAAATTGTCTATCATTTGCATAGTATGAGAAACAATACGCGGTTGAGAATTAAAACATCCGTTTCATTGGCAAAACCAGAAGTCCCGAGCATAACCGGTATTTATGGATCAGCCAATTGGATGGAAAGAGAAACATATGATTTTTATGGAATTCATTTTTTGGGTCATCCTAATTTGAAACGAATTTTAAACATGGATGAAATGATAGATTTTCCAATGCGAAAAGAATTTCCATTGGAAGATCCTACGCGCGAAGACAAAGCAGATTTTCAGTTTGGCAGATAATAAGAATGAAAACGAATTTAGAATTTTTGGCAGAAATACACGAACCGGAAAAACCGGAAATTCCTTATACCACATTAAATCTGGGGCCAACACACCCTGCTACTCATGGTATCTTTCAAAATGTCATCAAGCTCGATGGAGAACGAATAGTCAGCGGTGAACAAACGATAGGTTACATACATCGCGCATTTGAGAAAATTGCTGAGCGCAGACCATTCTATCAAATTACGCCGCTTACTGACCGGATGAATTATTGTTCTGCTCCAATCAATAATACCGGTTGGCATTTAACTGTTGAAAAATTATTGAAACTGGAAGTACCAAAACGCGTGGATTATATGCGAGTGATGGTAATGGAGTTGTCCAGAATATCAGATCATATTATTTGCAATAGTATTCTTGGAGTAGATACCGGCGCTTTGACTGCTTTTACTTATGTGTATCAATGGCGCGAATTCATTTATGAAATCTATGAAGAAATTTGCGGTGCACGATTGACAACTAACATGGGTCGTATCGGCGGATTCGAAAGAGATTTTAATGCAATCGTTTTTGAAAAGACAAAAAAGTTTTTAAAAGAATTCCCACCAGTATGGAAAGAATTTGAAAGCCTGTTATCCAGAAACCGGATATTCATGGACAGAACTATTGATACCGGAGCAATAAGCGTTGAGCGCGCATTAAATTATGGATTCACAGGCCCAAATCTAAGAGCTTGCGGAATTGATTATGACATACGTACTGCAGAACCCTATTGTTCTTATGAAGATTTCGAATTTGATATACCGGTTGGAACTACAGGGGATACTTACGATCGCTTTGTCGTACGCAATGAAGAAATCTGGCAAAGTCTTCGCATCATCGAACAAGCACTCAATAAAATAGAAAAATTGGGACCAGGAGTATTTCATGCAGACAATGATCATTACTATTTGCCTCCTAAGCAAGAAGTGTATCACAACATGGAGGCGTTGATTTATCATTTCAAAATTATTATGGGTGAAATAGATGCTCCTGTTGGTGAAGTATACAAAGCGGTAGAAGGAGCAAATGGTGAACTTGGTTTTTATTTAATCAGCGATGGTGGAAGAACTCCATATCGATTACATTTCAGACGTCCATGTTTTATTTATTATCAGGCATATCCTGAAATGGTGAAAGATCATCTATTGTCCGATGCAATTGTGATTTTGAGTAGTATGAATGTGATTGCAGGTGAATTGGATGCTTGAGGAAATTACGAATTAAAGAATTAAAAAATTAAAGAATGAAAGAATGTCGCAGCGTAGCGAAGATCCCGCAAGGCGGGGAAGAAACGAAAGAATGACTAGTAATAAACCTATAAACAAAAAGCCCGAAGGGCTTAAATAATATAGCCGTGGGTGAAACCCACGGTAACAAATAAAAAAGAATCCAAGCCTGAAGGGCTTAAATAAAAATTTATAATCGAAGAACCAACAGCAAATGTCTTTTTCTACGGAAACATTAAAACAAATCGAAGAAATTAAAAATCGTTACCCGAAAGGCAAACACAAATCCGCATTGTTGCCTGTGTTGCATATTGCACAGGAAGAACATGGCTGGCTGCCAATTGATGTGATGAATGAAGTAGCGGAAGTTTTGGATATACATCCTATTGAAGTGTATGAGGTCGCCACATTTTATACGATGTTTCATATGAAACCTGTCGGAAAATATGTTTTGGAAATTTGCAGAACAGGTCCTTGTTGTTTGGTTGGCTCAGAAAATTTAATTCAATATTTAAAAAACAAGTTGAATGTAGCAGAAGGTGAAGTAACAGCAGATGGTTTATTTACTATTAAACCTGTGGAATGTCTTGCTTCTTGTGGAACTGGTCCTGTGTTGCAAATCGGACCAGATTATGTTTATCACGAAAATTTAACGGAAGCGAAAATAGATCAGTTAATAGAAACTTTAAGAGCGAAAGGATAAGATGGGAAAACAATTATTACTCGAGCATATTAATGTACCCGGTATAAACGCCATCGATGTGTACATGAAACAGGGTGGGTATTCTTCAATTGAAAAAGCATTGAAGACTATGAGTCCTGAACAAGTTGTCGAAGAAGTAAAAACATCAGGCTTAAGGGGAAGAGGTGGCGCAGGTTTTCCTACTGGATTGAAGTGGTCTTTTCTCGATAAGAAATCCAATAATCCAAAATACCTGGTTTGCAATGCAGATGAATCAGAGCCGGGTACTTTCAAAGACCGGTATTTGATGGAGAAGCTTCCGCATTTATTAATTGAAGGAATGATCGTGTCTTCTTTTGCACTTACTGCACATACTTCATATATCTATGTAAGAGGAGAGATGATGTATGTCATTAAAATATTGGAGAAAGCAATTGCTGATGCATATGCAAAAGGTTTCCTGGGAAAAAATATTTTAGGCAGTGGATATGATCTCGATCTGTATGTTCATCCTGGTGGTGGTGCATATATCTGTGGAGAAGAAACTGCATTGTTGGAATCGCTAGAAGGAAAAAGAGGCAATCCCAGAATCAAGCCTCCGTTTCCTGCTGTATCTGGATTGTATGATTGTCCAACAGTCGTCAACAATGTGGAAACAATTACTGCAGTGCCATGGATTTTGAATAACGGTGGAGCTAGTTATGCGTCAATTGGAATTGGAAAAAGTACTGGAACAAAATTAATTTCTGCCTGTGGAAATGTGAATAAACCAGGAGTCTACGAAATCGAATTGGGTTTACCCGTAGAAGAATTTATTTATTCAGATGAATACTGCGGCGGTATATCAGAACATAGAGATTTGAAAGCAGTTGTTGCCGGTGGATCTTCTGTTCCGATTTTACCAAAAAATCTAATTCTCAAAACTGCAAATGGAGATCCACGCTTGATGAGTTATGAATCTCTTGCAGATGGTGGATTTGTCAGCGGTACCATGTTGGGTTCCGGTGGATTTATTGTTTTTAATGATCAGGCATGTATGGTTAGGAATCTTTGGAACTTCACCAGATTTTATCATCATGAAAGTTGCGGACAGTGCAGTCCATGCAGAGAAGGTACAGGTTGGATGGAGAAAGTATTACACCGCATTGAATATGGTCATGGAAAAATGCACGACATTGATTTATTAGTTGATGTTGCACAAAAAATAGAAGGTAAAACAATTTGTCCATTAGGTGAAGCAGCAGCATGGCCGGTTGCAAGTGCAATACGACATTTCAGATCAGAATTTGAAAGTCATATTAATCATCCGGAATCTTGCACTGCTAGACATATGTATTTTGGAAATTTGGTGGCGCATTAAATCAATAAATAATTAATAATTACGAATTACGAAGTAAGTGGAGTATATTAAAAAGATCGAGATAAGCAATTACAAATCAATAGAGCATTTGGTAATAGAGGATTGTAGGAAGTTCAATCTTCTTATTGGATATCCGAATGTTGGCAAGAGTAATATACTAGAAGCACTAAGCTTGATAAGTCAATTTGCACAAAAAGAAAATATAAATAAATTTTGTAGGTTTCAAAGTTATTTTAATTTGTTTCATTTAGGAAATATTGAGGAACCAATTGTTGTGACTTTAAATGATCGTTCTAAATTGGAATTTAGAGTGATTAATAAGCTAAATTATTTAACAAGCTTTTATAAAAAAGATGAAAAGGGGGATTATGCAAAATTTGATTCGCCTTATAACACTCATTTTTATATAAAAAAGTATCATTTTAAAGAAGGCACTAAAAATATTAATTCCAACGAGAAGTATCTAGATATTCCTTATGGTGAAAATCTTATAACCATTTTTCAATTAAATAAGGAATTGAGAAAGGAAGCAGCCTCTATTTTAAATCTTTATGATTTGATTCTTAATGTTGATATCGAAAAAAGTGAATTAAGATTGCAAAAATATACTTCTGAAGATACTATACTATCAATTCCATATGAATTAGTGGCAGATACGATTCAGAGAATACTATTTTATTCGGCGGCTATATTAAGTAATGAAAATTCTATTTTATTATTTGAAGAACCTGAAGCTCATTTATTTCCACCATATATTAAAAGAATGATTGCAAATATTTCAAATGACGAAAGAGGTAATCAATATTTTATCAACACACATAGTCCCTATGTTCTTGAGACATTAATAGAAGATAAAGAAATAAGAGATCAACTATCAATTTACATTGTGTATCATAAGGGTGGAGAATCAAAAATTAAAAGAGTTGATGACAAACAATTGATTCGGATAGCCCAGTATGGTAATGATTTGTTTTTTAATTTGGAAAATTTTATCAATTAATGGATGATCATATTATGCCAGAGTGTTATGCTGATACTTTAATGTTGGAGACATTTGTGCCAACAAGCATTGGTTATAATCACCAAAGGTCCTGTTTTAAGGTTGAGAGTCAAATGGTAACTAGAAATAATAAACCTGGAAAATTATTTGATCAATTTGCTGTTGGTATTGTTGATAATGATGAACAAGAGATTGTGTATCTAAATGAATGTTCTCTAGTTATAGATCGAGTCGAAGGATCACTATATTTGAGGAAAAATCCCAGCAAGCATCATTATATTATATTGATTAGTCCTGATTTAGAGAAATGGGTAATTAATTTATGTGAAGAAGAAGGCATTAGTTTGAAGGACTTTAATTTACCTGAAAGTAACAAAGAATTAAAAAGAATTACCCAGAGGATGACAAGTGAAGATAATCCTGATTTAAAAAAATTATTTAAAACTTTGTCAAATACAAATAATTTGAAAGTCAAAAAACTAATTCATTGGGTTGATACCTTGAAGAAGAAGAATTATCATGTAAATCAAGATGAGTTGGTTTGTAATTAAAAATATATGAGCGATCTTTTAAAAATAACGATAGACGGAAAAAGCATAGATGTTGCACCAGGCACAACTATCCTGCAAGCTGCAAGACAGATCGGTGATAAATATCCACCCGCTATGTGTTATTATTCATCATTAAAAGAAACAGGTGGAAAGTGCAGAGTGTGTTTAGTAAAAGTGACACAGACCAGTGAGAGCAATCCGCGTCCTAATCCGAAGTTGGTTGCAAGTTGTCTGACAAAAGTTGAACATGGAATGGTGGTTGAGAATGAAAGCTCAACAGAAGTATTGGAAGCAAGAAAAGGGATTGTTGAATTTTTATTGATCAATCATCCATTGGATTGTCCGATATGCGATCAGGCAGGTGAATGTGATTTGCAAAATTTGTCTTACGAACATGGATTGGAAAAAACGCGCTATGAAGAGCATAGAAGAGAGTTTGATAAAATAGATATTGGTCCGCACATTCAATTACATATGACAAGATGCATTTTGTGCTATCGGTGTGTATATGCTGCGGAACAGTTAACCAATAATCGCGTACATGGTGTAATGAATCGTGGTGATGTTTCCGAAATCAGTACATTCATTCAAAATTCTATTGATAATGATTTTTCAGGAAACATCATCGATGTATGTCCTGTTGGTGCGCTTACTGACAAAACATATAGATTCAAACAAAGGGTTTGGTTTTCTAAACCATATACTGCACATCGGAATTGTACAAAGTGTTGTGGTAAAACGGTATTGTGGCTGAAAGGAGATGACATCATTCGGGTGACAGCGCGCAAAAATAAATTCAGCGAAGTGGAAGAATACATTTGCAATGAATGCAGATTTGATCACAGAGCAAAATCAGATTGGATAATAGAAGGGACCCGAGATATGGGAGATGATTCTGTGATTTCAAGTAATAAGTATGATTTGCCGGTTGTTTCTCCGGCTGTATTGGTGGATGCAAAATTTGTTTCGGAATGAGTGAATGGATTATAAAGATTATTTTTATTGCCGTAGTCTTTGGACTCTCATTGTTCATTGCGATGTACTCTACATATGCAGAACGCAAAATTGCTGCATTCCTTCAAGACAGACTTGGACCCAATCGCGCCGGACCATTTGGTATACTACAGCCACTTGCTGATGGCGTAAAACTTTTTTTTAAAGAAGAATTCATTCCAAGAGAATCCGACAAATGGTTATTTTTAATGGGGCCGGGATTATTTATGTGTACTGCACTTATGACGAGTGCAGTGATTCCATTTGCACCTGATTTAATTTGGAATGGGAAAGTGATTTCCATGCAAGCAACCGATTTGAATGTTGGTATCTTGTATATTTTTGGTGTCGTTTCTTTGGGAGTTTATGGTGTGTTGATAGGAGGATGGGCATCTAATAATAAATTTTCTTTACTGGGAGCGATTCGTGCTGCTTCCCAAAATATAAGCTACGAGTTGGCTATGGGATTATCCATTGTATCACTTATCATGGTGACAGGCACTTTATCACTGAAAGACATTGTAGATCAACAAGCTGGATGGAATTGGAATATCATTTACCAACCACTTGGATTTTTAATATTTCTTGTATGTGCATTTGCTGAAACCAACAGAGCGCCATTTGATTTACCGGAATGTGAAACCGAATTAGTTGGAGGATATCATACAGAGTACTCATCTATGAAACTCGGTTTTTTCTTATTTGCTGAATATATCAATATGTTTATCAGTAGTGCTGTATTGGCCGTCTTGTTTTTTGGTGGTTACCAGTTTCCATTTATCAGTGGTATGGAACCAGGGTTAGTGAAAACAATTTTAGGTGCAGGTGTGATGTTTGGAAAGATATTCTTTTTCATTTTCTTTTTCATGTGGGTACGTTGGACCTTACCGCGATTCCGTTATGATCAACTTATGAATCTGGGATGGAAAGTATTAATTCCATTGGCAGTATTAAATATTTTAATTACTGCAGTATTTATTTTATTTAAAAATTAGGAACATGGCTATAATTAAATTGACATCAAGGATCAAAGTCATAGAGCGGAAACCGATGAGCTTTATGGAGCGCATTTATTTTCCGGCAATCATTAAAGGAATGGCCATTACTATTAGTCATTTTTTTACAAAAAAAGCTACGATCAGTTATCCGGAGGAAAAGCGATCAATGAGTGAAGTATGGCGGGGTTTACATATTTTAAAACGCGATGAAATAGGTGCAGAGCGTTGCACGGCCTGCGGACTTTGTGCTTTGGCTTGTCCAGCTGAAGCCATCACCATGACAGCTGCAGAAAGAAATTCAAATGAAATGCATTTATACCGGGAGGAAAAATATGCTTCCGTTTACGAGATCGATATGTTGCGTTGTATATTTTGCGGACTTTGTGAAGAGGCTTGTCCTAAAGAAGCAATTTTTTTACAAAATGATGTGTTAGCACCCGCAAGTTTTGAAAGAGAAGATTTTATATATGGTAAGGACAGATTAGTAGAACCATTTCTTCAAAATTAATCAGTATGGAAAAATTGTTTTACGCTTTATCTTTTCTCACAATAGTATCTGCCATCATGGTGATTATTTCCAAGCACCCGATCAGAAGCATTTTGTTTTTAGTCGTTACATTTTTTTTAATTTCCGCACATTACATTTTATTGAATGCGCAGTTTCTTGCTTTGGTAAATGTTGTAGTATATGCAGGAGCTATTATGGTCTTGTTCTTGTTTGTCGTTATGTTTTTAAATTTGAACCGGGACATCGAAGGATTTAAATCCTGGTTACCATTATCAGCCGCAATTATATCTGGGGGCTGTGTATTTCTTATCTTTTTATCTGCATACAAATCTTCACTACAAATTGAAATTGAAAATTCAGGAGGTTACCAAATAGGACTCGTTGAAAATTTAGGAGAAATATTGTATCGCGATTATTTGTTTCCAATAGAAATTTGTTCCGTATTGTTTTTAGTAGCAATGATTGGAGTTGTATTATTAGGTAGAAAAGAAAAATTGGAATCACCAAAAAATTTGTTGCCATGAATCATATCCCTGAAGTCATAAAAACAATTCCATTTGATTTTTACCTGATCCTGAGTGCTGCTTTATTCTTTATTGGAATGATCGGTGTTTTGGTAAGGAGAAATATCATTATTGTTTTCATGTGCATAGAAATCATGTTGAATGCAGTTAATCTTTTATTGGTTGCAAGTTCGGCATACCGTGGAGATATATCAGGACAAATTATGGTATTATTTATTATGGCTGTTGCTGCTGCTGAAGTTTCTTTGGGATTAGCCATCATTGTAATGATGTATAAAAATTTACAAACAACAAATATTGACCTCTTTAATCAGTTGAAGGGTTAATTAATCTGGATAAATACATGAATGCTGAATTAATATTACATCTCATACTTTGGCCACCTTTGATTGGATTTCTGATCAATGGTATTTTAGGAACACGCTTACCAAAATTAATGGTTACGCTTATCGCTTGTCTCGGTCCACTGGTTAGCTTTGTGGGAACATGCCTTGCTTATATTCATCTTGGAGGCGAACCAACGACAATTAATTTATATACCTGGTTTGTAACTGAAGGAGCAGCGAAAATAAGTTTTGGATTTTATATCGATCACCTGTCGATTATCATGTTGTTTGTTGTAACCGGAGTTGGATCATTAATTCATGCATATTCTTCCGGATACATGAGTCACGATAAAGGATATTCGAGATATTTCAGTTATCTCAATTTGTTTTTGTTCTCCATGTTACTTTTAATTCTGGGATCAAACCTTATCGTTTTATTTGCTGGTTGGGAAGGAGTAGGTCTGTGTTCGTTTTTACTGATTGGTTTCTGGTATGAAAATAAGGAATTCAATAAAGCGGCTGCGAA
>JAYVIT010000399.1:0-4814 GCA_043769965.1 Saprospiraceae bacterium | reverse complement strand
GCTATGAAAATCTTTCAAAACTTTGCTCGCTTGGTTTCATCGAAGGATTATATGGAAAATTTCCAAGGATTGACAAAGAGCTGCTACTCAAATATCACGAAGGTATTATTGCAACAAGTTGTTGCATAGGCGCAGAATTACCACAAACAATTATCAAAGGAGATATTGCAGGTGCAGAAAAAAAATTGAAGTGGTGGCTGGATCTTTTTGGCGAAGATTATTATATCGAAATCCAAAGACACAGAGGTTGCGAAGATATCGACGGCACTGGAGTGAGCCAGGAACACATCAATCAAATTCTTTTGGGCTTTGCAAAAAAATACAATGTAAAGTCGATTGTTACTAATGACGTGCATTACCTGGAGGAAGAAGATTATCAACCACATGATGTATTGCTTTGTATCAATACAAACTCCAACGTAGAAGAAACAGATCGCTTTAGTTTTCCAAGTTCAGATTTCTTTTTTAAAACTACAAATGAAATGCAGAATCATTTTTCTGATATTCCATTTGCAGTTGAACAAACCGTTGAAATAGCTGAACGTTGTTTTACGCCGAACCTCGAACGCGATGTTCTTTTACCGAACTTTCCGATTCCGGCAAATTTTAAAAATCAAAATGAATATCTAGATTACCTGGTCTATGAAGGCGCTAAAAAAAGATATGGACATATGGACCAAATCTTGCAACAGCGAATTCAATTTGAACTATCGGTGATTGAGAAAATGAAATTTGCAGGATACTTTCTCATCGTACAGGATTTCATTCATGCAGCAAGGGAACTTGGTGTAAGTGTTGGACCAGGAAGAGGATCTGCAGCTGGCTCTGCCGTTGCATATTGTTTGTATATAACTGATATCGATCCCATCAAATATAATTTGCTCTTTGAACGATTTTTAAATCCTGAACGGATTTCATGGCCAGATATAGACATTGACTTTGATGAC
The DNA here is from genome assembly GCA_043769965.1 of Saprospiraceae bacterium. GTDB lineage: Bacteria > Bacteroidota > Bacteroidia > Chitinophagales > Saprospiraceae > Vicinibacter. Next base: position 3,867 of record JAYVIT010000399.1, on the reverse strand, counting down.
AAGGGCCGGCAAAAAGTGATTGATTATGTTGTACAGAAATATGGTAGAAACCAGGTTGCACAAATTGTAACATTCGGTACGATGGCTGCAAAATCTTCCATCCGTGATGTTGCTCGTGTCAAACAACTGGATCTTGGTTCTTCTGACCGCCTCGCTAAAATGGTACCTACGCGACCAGGCGTAAATCTTAAAGCAATACTCGATGAGAAATCTGCAATTGGGGAAGAATTTACTCCAGATGAAAAAAAGAAAATTCAAGACCTACGTAACATATTAAAAGTTCCAGGACTTGAATCCGATGTGTTGCGCATGGCAATGAAACTTGAAGGTTCTGTACGAAACACTGGAGTGCATGCTGCAGGTATTATTATTGCTCCTGATGAAATCACCCGATTTATACCTGTATGTACTGCAAAAGATACAGATTTATTAGTTACACAAATTGAAGGTAACGTTATTGAATACACTGGTTTGCTTAAAATGGATTTTCTTGGATTAAGCACATTAACCATAATTGATAATACCATACAAAATATAGTAAAACGATTTGGAGAAGAAAAGAGAATCAAACTTGAAGACATACCATTGGATGATATACAAACTTTAGAGATCTTTCAAAAAGGACAAACGATTGGCTTGTTTCAATTTGAAAGTGAAGGTATGCGATCCAATCTCAGGAATTTAAAACCGAATGGCATTGAAGACATCATCGCGATGAACGCATTGTTCAGACCAGGTCCAATGGCATTCATCGATGAATTCATTGCACGTAAAAATAAAAAAGTTCCGGTTGAATATCCACATCCCTGGTTGCAAGATCTTCTCAAACCAACTTATGGAATCATGGTCTATCAGGAACAGATCATGCAAGCTGCGCAAATAATGGCTGATTATTCTCTGGGGGAAGCAGACGTTTTACGTCGTGCAATGGGTAAGAAAAAGAAGGAAGAGATGGACAAACAAAGTAGTTTGTTTGTGGAACGTGCCGGCAAAAAAGGGATCGAAGAAAAACAAGCCAATGATATTTTTAATGTCATGGCCAAGTTTGCAGATTATGGATTCAACAGATCACATGCTGTTGCGTATTCTGTACTTGCTTTTCAAACTGCATATTTAAAAGCACACTATCCTGCAGAATTTATGGCGGCCGTTCTAACTGCAAATAAAAGTAATGTTACTGATCTCAGTATTTATCTAAACGAATGTCAACAGATGAAAGTAACTGTGCTGGGTCCTGACATTAATGAATCAGAATTGGAATTTACTGTGAATGCAAAAGGACAGATTCGCTTTGGATTGTCAGCAATGAAGGGTGTGGGTGAAGGACCTGTAACTGATATTTTGAAAGAACGAAGTGAACACGGCCCTTTCAAAGATTTTGTAGATATGATCAAGCGATTGTCTTCACGGGTTTTTAATAAGAAAGTGATTGAGAGTTGTGTATACGGTGGTGCATTTGATTGTTTTCCAAATCTACACAGAGCACAATATTTTGCTGCAGTTGATAAATATCCAAGTTACATCGAATACATGATCCGTTGGGGTAATCAATACCAGCTTTCCATGGAAAATCAACAAGCTTCATTATTCGGCGAAGCAAATCAGGAAGATATTCAAGCGCCTAATGCTAGCGTATGTGCTCCATGGAACAGTCTTGAAAAACTTGCACACGAAGTAGAAATTGCAGGTATATATTTGAGTGCACATCCATTGGATGATTACAAACTGGAATTAAAATATGCCGCAACAGTGAGCATCGAGAAACTGGAAAAATTTAAAGAAGATGATATTTCCGGTGTACGACACAGGCTTTGCGGAATCATTACGGATGTACAACATCGCACCAATCAAAAAGGAGAAGGATTCGGAATTATCAAATTGCAGGATTATTTTGGAAGCATTACAATTCGAATGTTTAAAGAACAATATCTGCAATATAAAGGATTGTTAAATAATGGAGTTGCCGTAATGGTTGAAGGTTCGTATGAAAAATCCAATTGGAAACAAAACGAAGATGAATGGGTATTCAGAGTCACTAATATGATTTTGTTATCTTCAGCTTTAGAACACATCGCAAAAAAATTTACTGTCTATGTTAGATTGGATTCCATTTCAGATACATTGATTCAAAAAATTGATACCCTGGTAAAGAAAAACAAGGGCAATCTTTTATTAAAATTACAGTTGGTGGATATCGCCAATGAACAACAACTTGCTATGATAGGATCAAAAAAAGTCGGCATCAGCGCTGATTTGCTAACTGAACTGGAAGAACTTGGATTAAATTACAAACTCAATTAAATGGGTTACAATGAAATTGATAATTAGCACACTCTTTCAATTTATCTTTTTTTACAGCTTGTCATCACAGACATTTGACGAATTTACCATTGATAAGGAAGTAATAATTTTTGCAAAAAAAGAATTCAAAGAATTGAAGAATTTCGATCTGGGAATTAAATGTCCCGAAGAAGAAAATCAGTGGTATTTGGATTCTTTGGAATATTCCCCTTGGTATGTTGGTGATTTTAATGGAGATGAAATTCTGGATTTATTTATGACTGGACAGGAAAAAAAAGATCAGGCTAATTATATAATTCTCGGAAAAGATGAATTGGACGAAGAATCAAACTTTAAACTATTTCCGGTTTATGCACCAAAAAACAAAGGCAACTTACTGATACCATTCATCGAAGAAAGCCGGAAACATCTTTTGATTATATTCAAACATTTTGAAACCAATGTGCGAACTGAAACACGAAATGGTATGGATGTGCGGGTTCCCAGAACGTATCAGGATTATTACAAAATGGGTTTGATTAAAAAAGATACATTGGTTTACAAATTCGGTGGAATACTGGAATACAATGCAAAGCCTACTACAAAAGAAATCCGCTTTATTCAAGTTCATTCCTTTTGTCAATTCGGTGGATGCCCTGATTACCGGATGAAAATAGACAGTGCCCGCAATATGATTTTGTCTAACATTAAAAATACTGATCAGGACATTGGAAAATATGCAGCTTTTTGTGATGAAGATATGTTCAAGCAAATTTTTGAACTGGCGAATTATATACGTATGAATAAAGCCAGCCAAAAGTTTGGCGAAGAAAGTGCAGATCATGTGTTTACTATGATTATCACTTATCAGGATGATTCTGCTGTCACCTGGTACGATTATGAACAAGGCGCTTCGCTAGCCATCAGTCAACTCTATGAATTGATGTACAGGGTAAAAACATCTGCTAGTTGGGAGTTTAAAGTGGCTGATCCAGAGTGATGCTGAGTTGTTGCTGGCGTCCCGCTTGCAGTTTTTGTAGTAGTCCAGCAAGTAACATTTCTGAAAACAAAATTTATTCCAAACATGCTCTAAAATTAAATTCAGAATTTTTCATTATCTTTGACAAAAGGAAAATGAAATGGAACGCATTGTAAATTTGCATATTGAAAAATTACCAGAAGGATTTTATCTTGCTACTTCAGAAAATGTTCAAGGACTAATAGTACAAGGGAGAACAATTTCAGAGACTATTGAGATTGCTAAAGATGTAGCGAAAAAACTAATCGAAGCACAAGAAGAACAAATTCCAAATTTACAGATAATTACGGATAGTTTTGATTATCCAATAGTAATTGGAGTTTGATATGGGTCGCCTTTCTGGATATAAATATCGGGAAATTATAAGTATATTAAAACGATTTGACTTTGAGTTTTATAGACAAGCTGCAGGGAGCCATGAAATTTGGCATAATCCAATTACTAATAAATAGTGCTTGAACGAAAACTACTCTTTTTTCAACAGGCATCCCATTCTGATGCTTGATGCTGGCAGCTGATGGCTAATAAGAATTAGTTTTGACCCGATC
>JAYVIT010000398.1:0-2200 GCA_043769965.1 Saprospiraceae bacterium | reverse complement strand
TGCTGGACGAAACGGCTCTTTTCCTTCACAGGACAGTAAGCAGTTTACCAGAATCAAAACAGGCAATTATTAATAATTTGTACGATAAGGAATCTGTATTTCATTCAAAAAAAGTATTATTGGTAGATGATGATATGCGAAATGTATTTGCGTTATCCAAAATATTGCAAGAGCGCGGAATAGAGATAATAAAAGCAGAAAATGGAAACAATGCTTTAGAAATGTTGGATACCCATCCTGACATTGATTTGGTATTGATGGATATTATGATGCCGGAAATGGATGGTTACGAGGCAATGAAACGAATACGATCTCAGGCAAAGTTCAGGAGATTGCCTGTAATTGCCCTTACAGCCAAAGCCATGAAAGACGATAAACAAAAATGTATTGATGCAGGTGCCAATGATTACATCGCGAAACCAATTGATGTAGAGCGCTTGCTATCCTTGATGCGTGTGTGGTTAAGTAAATAAACAACTATGGGAACAAATTTTAGCAAACATGAAAGATAATAATTTTATTAAAATTTTACTAGTGGACGATCGGTCCGAAAATTTATTTGCGTTAGAAGTAATTCTTTCTGACGAGAATTATTTATGCGTAAGAGCAAGTTCGGGCGAGGAAGCATTAAACATTCTTACCCTTGAACAGGATTTTGCCATCATATTAATGGACGTCCAAATGCCTAAAATGGATGGATTTGAAACAGTAGAGTTAATTCGCCAAAACGAAAAACTTAAACTTATTCCGATTATTTTTTTAACTGCAAGTATGGATAGTTCTGTACAGATTTTCAAAGGATATCTGGCTGGTGCAGTTGATTATATGATTAAACCATTTTCCCCGGCAATACTAAAGGCAAAAGTGGCTGTTTTTGTTGATTTGTATAAAAAGAATCAGGAACTATTGATTCAAAAGGATGAAATGGAGCGGCTTATCCACGATATAACAAACCAAAAGCGGGTAGAGAATGAATTGATTCAGGAGAAAAACAAAGCGGAAAGAGCTGCAGAAAAAGCCGAAGAGGCGGCTAATTTAAAAGATGCATTTCTCGCAAACATGAGCCACGAGATTCGCACACCCATGAACGCGATCATTGGTTTTTCTGATTTATTATTCAAAAGAAAATTGGGAGAACAGGAAAAAGAATATGTGAAAATAATAAAATCGTCCGGGGAAAATCTGTTGACGATCATTGACGACATACTTGATATGTCAAAGATTGAAGCTGGGATGATGATTTTTGAAGAAAATTATTTTAGCATTAAAGAAGCTTTTAAATCGCTTAACATTATGCTCATGGGAAAGGCAAATGAAAAAAATCTTCAATTATTATTCAGTTGCGAAAATGATGTCCCTGATGTTTTGCTTGGTGACCGTATGCGCCTTACACAAATAATAGTAAACCTTACAGGCAATGCAATTAAATTCACTGAAAAAGGTAAAGTACTGGTTCATGCTAAAATTCTAAATAGTAATCCCGATCTGCCTGCTAACCTTGTTGATGACTACAGGGATGATTACCAGGTAGTGGAAATTTCTATAACAGACACTGGCATAGGAATACCTCAGGATAAGTTAGAACATATTTTTGAACGATTCAGACAGGCGGAATCACATACAACAAGGGAATACGGAGGAACCGGGCTTGGGTTGAGTATCTCAAAACAGTTGGTTGAACTTCAGGGTGGCACTTTGTCTGTTAAAAGCGAATTAAGAATAGGCTCAGTCTTTTCCTTCCGCATTCCGTTCAAAAAAGCATCAAATGTTCAGGTAGAACGCGCGATTTCAGAGAATAAATATAATATGGAAGACCTGGGAAAATTAAAAATATTACTGGTTGAAGACAACCCTTTGAATGTAAAACTGGTTTTAAGTTTGTTTTCTGAAAACAATTTGAATTTGATTGTTGTAAATAATGGTAGCGAATGTCTTACTACGCTCAAAGAAAGTATTGAAGCCACTTCATGTTTTGATATTATCCTAATGGACATGGAAATGCCCGTGATGAATGGATATGAGGCAACAAGCATTATCCGTAAAGAATTGAAAAACAATATTCCAATCATTGCAATGACTGCTCATGCAATGGCAGGAGAAAGAGAAAAATGTTTGAGTTTTGGGATGAATGATTATCTTTCAAAACCGATAAATGCAAATTTACTTTTTGAAACAATATATAACTTAACTATTAATTCTT
>JAYVIT010000397.1:0-7713 GCA_043769965.1 Saprospiraceae bacterium | reverse complement strand
ACGCATTGGCTGGCAGGATAAACTAAAATCTTTTATTGAATCGATACAACAAAAGAATACTCAACGAATCTGGATTCATGCATCCTCATTGGGTGAATTTGAACAAGGACGTGAGCTCATTGAAAAGATCAGAGGACATCATCCAGATAAAATTTTAATCTTGAGTTTTTTCTCCCCTTCCGGATTTGAAAAATGCAAAAATTTTTCCTTTGTTGATTATGTCTGTTATTATCCTTCTGATACCTATGGAGAGATCAGATCTTTCATTGAACTTATCAAACCGACATTAGTGATTTTTGTGAAATACGATTTTTGGTTTAATACTATTGAAATATTAAACAAGAAAAAAATTCCCTATTGTTTTATTTCTACGATTTTTCGGGAAAGCCATTTTCTGTTAAATCCACTATTCCAATCCTTATTGAATAAATTAAAATTGGCGAATCAGATATTTTTACAAAATGAAATGAGTTACAAACTTTTAAAAGCAAAAGGATTTGAAAATATTCAAGTAAGCGGAGACACTCGTCTTGACAGGGTTTACAGAATTGCTAATGAAAATAAATCAATACCCCGAATTGATTTATTTTGCGATCGCGAACGAATTTTTATAGCCGGAAGCATTTGGGAAAGTGATTTACAAATAATCCAAAACTCCATTCGCAAAGCAATCAATGATCATTGGAGAATCATTTTGGTCCCGCATCATACGGATGAACAAACCATACTAAATATTGAAAAAAGATTTCCAGGACAAAGCATTCGATATTCGCAACTTTCGCAAACAGTGTCTATACCCATTTTAATCATTGATCAAATTGGCTATCTTTCTAAATTATACAAGCATTGTTTGTTTGCCTATGTTGGAGGAGGATTCGGCAAAGGCATCCACAATATTTTAGAACCTGCAAGTCATAAAAAAGCCGTTTGCTTTGGTCCAAATTATCAAAAGTTTCAGGAAGCAAATGATTTTATAAATCAAAGAATCGGATATGTCATCCATAATTCAAATGAACTGGATGTGTTGTTTGGTGAACTTCCTGAAAAGCAAATATCGATCAACACAAGTATTGATAAATATATTCAGAAAAACCTCGGCGCAAGTCGGAAAATTTATCAATATTTAGTCTCGAAAGGATTGTTGAGAAATGAAGAGTGAAGAGTTTAAAATAAATATTTTGAAGAATTTTTAAATGAATAGTAAAAATAAACGGTGGTCAGTGGTCGGTCGTCGGTGGTCAAAATTTAATCAATGAGTATACAAGAAGAACTAAACATTTTAAAAGGCGACTTAAGCCATATTCATATCATGGTAATTGGTGATGTGATGATCGATAGGTATATAGTTGGTACTGCAAACAGGATTTCCCCGGAAGCACCCGTTCCGGTAATCTTATGGAAAAGGACCGATGACAAGCTTGGAGGCGCTGCCAATGTTGCGGCAAACCTAAAAGCAATGGGTTGTACAGTGAGTATAATGGGGCTTTGTGGTAATGATGCTGACGCTGTAATACTTGAAAAATTAGTTGAAGATATAGGTTGCGATCATGTCCATCTGCTTTACGATACCAGCAGGCCAACTACAGTAAAAACCAGGATAGTTGCTGAATTGCATCAGATTGCACGTATTGACCATGAAATAGACGATGAGATAAATGCCGATCTCCAAAAAAAGGGATTGTTAATTTTAACGGAAATTTTTACTCAAAACAAGATCGATGTTTTGATTCTGCAAGATTACAATAAAGGATTTCTCCACACTGGCTGGATCCATAAAATTATTGAATTAGCTGTGGAACACAGAATCAAAATAGCTGTGGATCCTAAAAAACTTCACTTTTTTGATTATCGTGGAGTAGATTTATTCAAGCCAAATCTTAAGGAAGCAGCTCAGATTTTAAACTTCAACTCTAATGAGGCTTCTAATCTTGCACTTCTTTCCAAAACATTGAAAGACAAACTATTATGTAAGAAATTAATGATCACTCTCGCTTCAGAAGGGATCTGGATTGCATCAGATCAGGTGCATCAACAATTTCTTACAAGACCCAGGAAAGTGGCCGATGTGAGCGGCGCTGGTGATACTGTGATTAGTCTGGCAGCGATATGCATGGCTTGCTCGTTATCAGACGTATTTATGGCAAACTGTTGTAATGTCGGTGGTGGCCAGGTCTGCGAAAAGTTCGGAGTTGTCCCTGTTAATAAGGAAGAATTGATTCAAGAATTATTGGATTAATCCTTAGAAAATCAGAATCGTATAGTTCCTATTTTTATATTTGTGGGCTTTTTTAAAAAAAAAATTTATTCACAATCATCAAATACAGTTTTTATGAGAAAAATTTTTACTATTTTATTTATTCTTAGCCTTTGCTCCCAATGGATGGATGTTCAGGCACAAGCAATCCTTTGGGGTGGTCCTGGCGATCCCAATTCTACATTCGCAGGTGGTATCAACGGCTGGACAACTCAAGGTCTGAGTTCCGATGATCCTGCAAAAGCAGATAGTGCCAGATGGTATTGGAGCGCTGCAGCCTCTGCGGTTGGTGGAGCTTATTGGCCTACAACTCCAGCAAGAACTGGAGTAAACTCACCATCCAGATCAAATGGAGCCATGGTATTTAATTCAGACTTATTAGACAATGCTGGAATTCAAGGAAATTTCAAAATGGGCAAATGTCCTGCTCCACATTCAGGAGTGTTGACCAGTCCAGTAATCAATTGTTCAACTTTTAATTCAGTGGCCCTTAAATTTAATCAGTACTACCGCAATTATCAGTCTACAACTTTTGTGGATGTGAGCAATGATGGTGGAGCCAATTGGACCCCATTTCAATTAAATACAAGTGTTGCAGTAAATGCTGAAACTTCTAATGCAAATCAGGCATCGACCCAGCAACTAATCAATATCAGTAGTGTTGCTGCAAATCAACCTTCAGTTCAAGTAAGATTCCGCTTTGAAGGAGAATACTATTTCTGGATAGTTGATGATGTACAATTAGTAGGTGTACCTGGATATAATTTGGCATTGAACAGTCACTTCTATACTCCTGCTGCATACAGACAACCAAAGAGCCAGATCTGTACAGATACATTTGTTTTTTCTGCAAACATCACTAATAGAGGAAGTGTTGATCAAACGAATGTAGTTTTAAGAGGAGACATCCTGGACATTGATCGCAGAAGAGTTTTATTTTCTGATTCCACAATAATACCAGTAGTTGAAACTACTATTATAGATTCTTCTTTTAGAACTGATAACTTTTTTGTGCCTAGTGGTTTGAATTTTGGTAAGTTCTATATCAGATGGACCATATATAGCAAAGATGCAACTGGACCAGATTTTAACCCGGCAGATAATACCAGACTCGATTCATTCGAAATCTCTGATCTCACTTATGCAAAAGCTCCAAGAGGAACCGGAGGTGTAAGAGCAGGAAACGGAGCAGGATATATTTTCGGTAACATGTACCGCACTTCAGATTGCTGGAATTCAAATGATGGTTTCAAAGCGAAAGAAGCTAAATTTCAGTTTGTTGCAAATCCGGGAGGTACTCTTGATGGATACAATGTTTCTGTTTACTTGCTTAAAGTGAATGATGATATTGATGCCGGATTTACAAATTTTGATGATACCCAAGGAATTGGCTCACCTTCAATTACAATAAAATCCGCTGAATCATGGGGTTGTACCACTGAACTAAACTACGAAAATATTATAGTTCGACTTACCGATTTCAATTCAGGTGATACCGGAATTGTACTGGACAAAAATTCCAGGTATATTCTTGCTGTTGAACATCCAGCAACTCCAACCGGAGCTGTTCCAATTTTTCATGTAATCAGCAACGAAAAGAGTTACAATGCACAAATATTCTCTACAGTGGTAATTGATGCTTCTGGTGCATGGTTTAATGGTTTCCAGGGTACAAATACACCATTACTTGAGCTTGATATCGAACACTTTTTTCTGGTGAATACAGATAACAAACCATTACCTTCATCAGTAATGAATCTATATCCTAATCCAGTTGTGAATAATACATTGAAAGTTAGTTTGAGCTTTGATCAACAAACAGATGCAAACCTTGCTATTGCAGATATCAATGGTAAAGTATTGAGTTTTGAATCTCATAAAGCTGTAACCAATTCTATCATTCCAGTTAATACTACAGAATTAAAAGCTGGAAATTATTTGATACGCGTTTCTACAGAAGAAGGAACAAGTACAAAACAATTTACTGTAGTTAAATAATAAAATATTTAATCAGTTAAGATAAAAACCCGGGAGAATTTTCTTCCGGGTTTTTTTATTGGAACTTACTGATTAATATATTTGCTAACTTATTTTGCATACATTGGATCCGTGATGATTAATATCACGGTGCGCTGCACCCTAAACACATTCTGCTGCTCTGCAGCCTACAAATATTATGCTGCTCTGCAGCTTTTTGTGTTTTATCCATAATTGAAGAGCTACAGAATCCTTTTAGAAATAATACAAATATTCTGCTGCTAAGCAGCTTAATTGCAATTAAACAGCTGCAGAGCAGAATAATATTTGTCCTGTTTTCCGCATTTAAGCCACCCAAAATCATTTTAGTTCCCTAGAATTCAATAAACAGATTTTGAAATAATTTTTTGCGTAAATATTCAAACGTAATGGCCAGTTTTTAAAGATTTTGATAACGAGCCACCAAAGTGCGGAAAACAGGAAGAGATGCAGAATCCTTTTAGAAATAATACAAATATTCTGCTGTTAAGCAGCTTAATTGCAATTAAACAGCTGCAGAGCAGAATAATATTTGTAGGCTGCAGAGCAGCAAAATATTTGTAGGTGCAGAGCACCGTAATTATTATTTCAATGAAGCAGAATCCAATAATTCATTTCGTATCGCATATAAAATAAGTCCTACGATATTTTTTGAACCTGTTTTCTCCAGAAGGTTTTGGCGGTGTCGCTTTACCGTTAATGGTGAGATAAATAATCTTTCAGCGATTTCATCGGTAGTTAGTTGCTGGCAGATTAGTAGAAGGATTTCCACTTCCCGTTCAGATATTAAATCCAATGGGTCCTTTGGTGCCTGCAATTTCTCATTGATCAAACCATGAATTACAGATGCCCCGAGCTCCGGAGAAAAAAACTGGTTGCCTTCTATTACATGTTGTATTCCCCGCTTCAAATCGTCCAGGGAAGTATTCTTGACGAGATAACCTTCCACTCCGATTTTGTAAAGTTGCAGAAACAGTTCTTTATCATTGTGAAATGAAATCATAATAATCCGAATTTGCGGATGATTTTTTTTCATGTACTTGGCAGTATCAATCCCATTCATATAGGGCATCTCAACATCCAGTAGCAATAAATCCACATCATTGGTTTCAACGATTGCGATGGCTTCATTTCCATTGGAGGCTTCGTAGATGTGGTCTATTATTGGTATTTTTCTAACTATACCTTTCATCCCATTTCTAAAAATGGTATGATCATCTACGATAATTACATTTACCTTTTGTTCATTCATATCAAAAGTTTAGCTGGCAATTTAATCTGTGTTTGAAATCCTTCATTTTTTCTGCTGTGATAATGTACATCTCCTTCCAAAAGGGTCACCCGGCTTTTAATACTCAATAAACCGTGACCTAATTTGATAAGATCTGTTCCCAGTCCATCATCGCGATAACTAATTAGGATGTCATTCTTAGGAGTCAATTGTGCCTGAATATGGATATGTTTCGCTTGCGCGTATTTTAAGGTATTGTTGACGAGTTCCAGGAGAATCCGGTAAATAGACAATTCGGAACCCTGATCCATTTTAATTTTATCAGAATAATTGAAATCAACCTCTGGGGCATGCTCAGCAGAACTCAATTGTTTAAAAAAATTGAGCAATGACTTTTGAAGTCCCAGTTCATTAAATAAGATAGGAGAAGTATTGTGACAAATTCCACGTATTTCAAAAATGGATTTCGCCAATATATCGGTTAGTTCCGTTTTAAACTCTTCACTTTCAGCTATTGATTCATAATCAAAAGATTCTACCTGTAGTTTCGAAATTGCTAGCAATGGGATGACCTGGTCATGGAGGTTTCGTGACAATTCCAGTTTTTCCCGCTCACCAGCATCAATCACTGCTTTGAACATCTCGTTATTTTTTCTGAGTAAATTCCGATTATATTTTACGATTAAAAATATAAAAAAGCTAGCCAAAAAAAACAATGCAAACGTTCCAACGATTACTGCAAAATGTATTTCCTTTTGTAATTCCGGATCAAGCATATGAATGCAATTGTATAAAGTAAATTACCAATACTATTTATTATTGAATGTACGTCCTGCAAGTTACTATTGAATGTAAAATCATTACTTTTTAACATTATCCGAAAAATACTTAGATACAATATTGAGCCTGTAAAATAAACTAAAACTCCGGCATGTATCCAAAATTCATAGAAGCCAAATAAATCTTCTTGTTCTCTGTTTATTAATTGCATTAATGAATACGCAGAGAGTGCAATAAGAATGATATTGGATATGATTATATATGGAATGGCCCAATCCAATAAACTTCCATAAAAACAGAACCACATTAAAGAAAATGAGCTATAAAGACCTAAAGAGCAATACAGCATTCTTCTATTGAATTCATTTAGGACAAAATAATAAATCAAAAATAAAATTGTGGTAATAATACAATTAATATTTAACCAGAAATGATTATTTATTTTATTATTTGATAAATACAATATAATTGATTCTATAAAACCCCAAAAAATAAAAATACTTACCAGTATTCTAAGTTTTAAATCAGATCCATTTCGATAATATAAGTATAGTGCCAAAACTATAGGTAGAAAAGTCAATATACCAGATAATTTAGCGAAAACAATACCCATCTATAGATAGCTTAATTAGATATTATAGCTTAAACCCATCAGTTGGAGCACACATTGGTGGACAAGGTGTACTATTTTCTAAAGGTGAGTTTTCGAATACCATGCTACCGCCAATGTTAGCAACTGATACCGCAGAAAATGTAGTTTTATAATTTAAAATAGCTTTGCCATTTTCGTCTACGCCGATCATAATTAAGCGGTTTTGCTTTTTACCTTCCAGCATTTGAATTGCATTGAATATCCGGATGCCCATACATTTTGGGTTCGCTAAAATACGATTCAATGCTTCCACGTCAAAATATTCTGAGGCTAAAAAACCATCGTCATTGACATGTACTGATTTATAATCGGCAATCATTTTTAATGCATCTGAATAATAGACTTTATCCGTTACAGATTGATTAGAATTGATTATTGTTTTCATGATTATATTTTTTATTTAATTGAAGAATGATTTTGTTAATAAAGTTAGTTAAATATTAATTTCTTTTCCATTTTGGTCTTTTGTGATGTTAATTACATTTCCATTTTGATCTCTTGCGACAAAGATCACGCAATTTCTATATCCTATAATTTTAGATTCATCAGCTGTATCATGTAAATCTTTATCAAACCCTTTCATACCATGGACAACCTGCAGTGTTTCAGCATTATTCGCAATTGCCAATAATTTTTCCTTAAATTCTTGATTATTACTGACTTCAAAAGTCTCATAATTGATCAGTCTAAATTTTTTTAACCTGTACTTCTTGTAGAATATTGCACAGAGATTAAATGAAGAAGCTTTTACTAATCCATTTAAATGACAAATTAATTCTA
>JAYVIT010000396.1:0-9057 GCA_043769965.1 Saprospiraceae bacterium | reverse complement strand
CTCCACCAGTTGTCTGACGATGTGGTTGCTCTTCTGTACCAACAAAATGTCTCCAGGAATGGAAGTATCTATAGTTTACACCCATCTGGACATCTCCTTTAAGGAGATTGTATGTGCTTGAAGAACACATGTTCAATCCACCCATTTGGCGGACTGCTACACAACCCTGACTATTTAATGTTGTCATTGAACATAGTACTATTAAAAGACTGAAGAATGAAAGTGAATAAAAATTTGTTCTTTTCATGAGTTTAATTTGTATTGAAAAATTTAATTTGAGTTTCTAATTTGGAAAGGATTAATATTTGAATAACTTACAATTGTTAGAGCACTTGCTATGAGTACCAGATTTTTGATAATGTACTGACCAGTTAATGTCAATACAAAACTATTTTGCCAGGTTTCCTTTGGTAAAAATATCATAGGCAGAAATGTGGTGAACATCTGTGCAGTAAATAATATAAAAGCCAGTTTGGTCCATCTTGGGAAGAGCCATAATATTCCAATTGAGCATTCCAGTAATCCAAGTAAGATTAAAAAATTATTTATTGAAATAAACTGGCTAACGGTTAATTCATGTAGATGAGTGACCAAACTTTCTGCAGGTGAAATGGACAACACTTTTAATATTCCAAACCAGAAGAAAACCACAAATAAACTAAATCGATTGATTTTTATGACCAAGGGTTGACTGAAGAAAGTTGTATTCGTTAGTTTGAATACTGGGTTGGCAGCTTGATTTATCTGCCTGGTTTTGGTTATAGTTTGATTCATTACGGTGGATTATAGACTCAAAAGTAATTTTGAAGCCAGGGGAATAGGAAAGCATTATGTAAAAGGCAGGTTTTAATGGATGAAGTCCCTCCTCTTTTTTATCAAAAAAGACGCATTACTGATATTTTTAATGTGTTTTCTCCTAAAAACCGGCATTAAGACTTTAAAAATGAATGATTTATAATCATTTCAAAGTGTCATTCTCTTAATCTAATTGCACGTTAAGTGTTTAATGAAATAAACTTCCTTTTTACCTTTGTCTTTCAGTTTACTATACATGAAAAAACATAACTTTTATGCTGGTCCTGCAATATTGCCTCAGCCGGTATTGGATCAAGCATCTCAATCGATTAAGGATTTTGCAGGAATGGGACTTTCGATCCTCGAGATTTCACATAGAAGCAAGCAATTTGAAGCGGTTATGGAAGAAGCTCAAATTTTAATAAAACAATTAATGAATTTGGGTGACGAATATTCGGTCTTGTTTCTTTCCGGGGGAGCCAGCAGTCAATTTTATATGATTCCAATGAATCTCCTCAACGAACATGAAAAAGCATGTTATGTAAATACCGGAGTCTGGGCAAGCGGAGCCATAAAAGAAGCAAAACTTTTTGGAAACGTTGAAGTCATAGCCACTTCAGAAAAGGAACAATTCACGCACATTCCAAAAAATTATCAAATTCCAACAGATGCAAGCTATTTGCATATCACTTCCAACAATACCATTTATGGATCCCAATATCACTGGTGGCCTGAAACACAAGTTCCTCTGATTTGCGATATGTCCAGTGATATTTTGAGCAGGAAACTAGATTTTTCAAAATTCTCTTTGATCTATGCCGGTGCACAAAAAAATATGGGTGCAGCTGGAGTAACAATCGTTATCCTCAAAAAATCATTGTTGGGAAGAGTTCAAAGAAAGTTGCCATCTATGTTGGATTATCGCAATCATATGGATAAAGGAAGCATGTACAATACTCCACCTGTATTTCCTATTTATGTGACTTTACTAACGCTTCGATGGATTAAAGAAATGAGTCTTGATGTCATTGAAAACCGGAATAGACAAAAAGCGGAAAGTCTTTATGCGGAAATTGATCGTAACAGTTGTTTTTATGGCACAGTAAATACCGAGGACCGGAGCTGGATGAATGTAGTTTTCAGAGCACATAAAACGGATCATGATGCACCATTTCTGGAATTCTGTAAAGAAGCCGGATGTGTAGGTTTGGCTGGTCATCGGTCCGTTGGAGGATTCCGCGCTTCATTATACAATGCACTTTCACAAGAAAGTGTAAATGCATTGATTGAAGTCATGCAAGAATTTGAAAAAAAATATGCCTAGTTTAAAAACACATTCGGATTACTCGCTGATTCATTTTCCTTCCTTTTCACTTCATTTGGAAATTGTTCAAGAAAGCCGCCGTTCAGCCAGGATTAGTCTTGCCAAGCACAAAGCAATTTTGCGATTGCCCATATTGCTGAGTACTTCTCAAAAAGAAAAACATCTGGACTGGGCACGCAACTGGCTTAGAAAAAAATTTGAAACGGATCCCAAATTATTGAACCGATATATTCCCAAAAATTATCAGACCGGACAAAAAATACAATTGAGAAATCGCGAATTTGTATTGGATGTTATTGAAGATGTAGATCGCAAGACTGCAATGGGAAGCTTAGAATTAAACACTTTAAACATTCATTTACCAACTGGTATCGATCCGTTTCAAAAACATAAACTTTGTAGTACCATCATAAGCAGACTAATGTCGTCTGTGTTTCTACCTGAAATAAAAAGACGAGTACATGAAATCAACCAGCAATATTTCAATAAAGAAATTAAAAGTGTGCGGTTAAAACTGAATGTCAGTAACTGGGGAAGCTGTAGCTCCAATAAAATGATCAATCTTTCGTCAAGGCTTTTACTTACTCCACAGTTTATCACAGATTATATCATCGTTCATGAACTGGCACATTTAGTTCATATGGACCATTCTCCAAAATTCTGGGCCGTGGTTCAAAAAGTAATGCCGGAATACGAAAAAGCAGAACAATGGCTGAATAAACATGGGGAAGGGTGTAACTGGTGACTGCACGATTCCGCCCCAACAGGCGAAATACAAATCACGATTATACTTTTTGTCATCCTTAGGCAGTCGGTGGTCGGCGGTCAAAAAAAATAATTCATATCCATGCAACGAAATAGAATAACCCTAATCTTACATTCATAATTCAAACGAAAATCTGATTCATGCATCTTGTCGACAGGGTAAAGCAAAGAGATCAAAAGGCTTATAAAGAGCTTTATGACCAATATGCGAAACCCATGTATAATTTGTGTTTCCGGTTTATGAATCACCATGATGATGCTCATGATGTACTTCAGGAAAGTTTTATTAAAATATTTGAAAATATTGGCCAACTCAACAATAAAGATTTATTGAGTGCATGGGTAAAAAGAATTTGTACTAATACTGCAATCCAGGCTTTAAAAAATAAAAAGAGACTCAAATTCGATGAACTGGATGATCATCCTACTATGATCAATTTGCAAGATGAAGATGAAATTATTCATGAAGAAGAATATGAACAAAACATTCACGTGATTCACCAAGCGATTCAAATGTTACCAGACAGGTATCGCGTAGTATTCACCATGCATGTATTGGAAGATTACAGCCATGAAGAAATTTCGAAAATGTTGGGAATTGTTTCAGGCACGTCCAGAAGTCAGTACCTGAGAGCTAAACAACGATTAATTGAATTGATAAAAAAAAAAAACACGATGTCAGACAAGTTGAAAAAATTCATTCAGCGGTCTAAAACTGAGTTCGACCAAGAATCACCACGTCCTGATCTTTTTGACAAGATCATGGATAATGTAGATCATAACAAAATCGGAACGAAGCCGACTGTAAAGATTAAATATGCTTTTCAATGGATAGCTGTTGCCGCTTCATTAATACTACTTATTGTTTGCTCGTTATTTTTCTATTTATCAGATAATAAAATTCAAAACCCGACATTTCAGATTACAGAGACGCCAGTTATTCTAAAGGATGATAATTTATCTCATCAGGGAGAAGTTGCACAAACATCAACTTCTGATCAAATACATGAAGACGCCACTAATACCGAAATGATCTCATCAAATTCCATGGCATTTCATAAGACTAAAATAAATTCAACTCCTTCTGTTAAAAAGAAGCTTGTTGAAAATCTACAAAGCGAAAATTTTATTTCTTCAATTGAAAGCACATCGGTTCATCAAACAGTTGCAGATACTAAAAATACTGAATCTTCAACAATACCTGTAAATAATCAATCAAGCACCGAGGATATAATTGCAGAAAACATTGCACAACAGGAAAACAAACCATCCGATTTAATAATAGTTTCATCAATTCCTGAAGTTACTAAAACTGAAGACTCAAATCAAATTAAAGAATTCGAAAAGACTACTGTTCCATCGAATGATTCCAAAACTGAAACAATTGCGAATGAAGATATAGAAGAATCGCCTTCATTGCAATCTACAATCAAAAAAGGATTTTTTAAATTTATATCTAAAAAAGCCAGGAAGTGGTCAGGAAATACATTGTCAATTCGAAATATAGAGACCAATGATCGTTCGGTTTTAGCAGTTCGCTATAAAGATGAACGGGTTGAATTTTCCAAATCATTTAACCTTGGACCAAGCAACTAATCTTTAATTATTAATACTAAAAAATAATCAGTAATGAAAAACAACATTTTGATATTTCCATTATGCACTTTATTTAATTTGTGTTTACTGCAGGCTCAGGAAACACCTAAACCACCAACTCCTCCGGCATCAATGCCTTCACTTCCTGAATTGCCAGAACAACTTGGTGCTATTGCACCACCTGCAAAACCAATGCCTGCTAAGAAACCGGATACAACCATAATCTCAATTGGTGGCAGACAAATTATTATAATTGATAACCAGGCAACAAAATCAGGTAAAGAAAAAGCGGAATGGGAAGAAGAACTCGAAGAAAGCATGCAGGAGTTAAAAGAAAGCTTAGAAGATGTCAAAGAAGATATGGAAGATTCTAAAGCCGATATGGAAGAATCGTTAGAGGAGCTTGAAAAATCCAAAGAAGAAGGACATCATGAAAATGAAGCTCCTGATGATAAACACAAATACAAATTAAAATTCAACAAAGACAAAAAAGCAAAAAAACACACAGCTGGTAGCATTGAATTTCTAGAATTTGATTTCGGTGTCAATTTACTGAATGTAGGTAGTTCGGTTTCGAAACAAATGGAAGACGATCTAAGATTGAAAACCTGGGGATCCTGGACCTACACTTTTACCTTTGCTCCAACCAAAATATACCTAGGTTCGCGGCATCTGATGTTGATGACTGGACTGGGATGGAGAATCGGACAACTTGAATTTAAGGAAAACCTTGATTTCGAACCCAATAAAACACTTGTTTATACAAAAGATGAAAAAATTAAAAAGACCCAATTCATGATTCATCATTTACAGATTCCATTGAGCATTTATTGGAAAAGCAAACGAATCAGAGGACTGGGTGATCTAGGATTTGGAATCGGAACTTATGCAGGCATATTGATTTCACAAGAACTCGAAACAGCAACCGCTGATCCAAATCGCGATATTGAAACCAATGAAGACTTTGGATTTACTGATTTTCGCTATGGCGTTAATGCAAGATTGGATATTGGCGTACTCAAATTGTTTGCAAACTTAGATATGAATAAACTCTGGAAAGACAACGATATTAAAAATATGGAATGCGGAATCTGGATTGATTTTTAATTAAATTGTTAAATTGTTGAATTGTTTGATTGTCCCGTAGGGATCCCTTTGGGGCTAAATTGTTTTTCAACAATTTTGTGACTATTTCTTGGTTTCTCAGTTTCTCTATTTGACTGAAGACTGACAACTGTCCCGGATTTGCTTCTAGTTAAAATAATCTTAAATACCAATTGAAATTTACTTTTAAGACAATCAAGGAAAAAAACACTCCGTTAGATTCTCTTTCATGAGAAGTTTCGTTTGACTTTCTTCATAATGTGGTAAGCCTGCGGGTCGAAGGATCTGCGGGCTGTTTTTTTTGATCAGGCAGCCATTTTATCAGTAAATAGCTCTATCTATGTATTGCTAATCGAATCCTGAAATTATGAAGATAATATATTCTCTTTTACTTCCTTCCCTGTTCTGCAGCCTTACATTGATTTTAATTTCTCAAAACAAGAGTTATGAATCTTTGACAATAAATGAAGAATATGCAAATGACGAAAATGATGTCAATCATCCATGCATCTCAGAAGATCAATATAGACTTCTTGAATCCAATTGCAATACAAACAGTCAATTGTTAGGTTTACAAATACTGAATACTACTGAAGTCATTTCACTTGCCTGGCCACTTCAGGCAACATCAGGTTTAAAAGATTGCAGCTACTACCGCATTTCTGCTTATGTGGATCAGAATACTGCTTCCGGTGCATTCCAGGATTTTAATTGTGGTATAAATACTTATGATGGACACAGAGGAACGGATATTTCGATCTGGCCAAACAATTTTTATAAGATGGATAATAATCTGGTAAAAGTGATCGCAGCAGCAGCAGGTACCATTATCGATAAACACGATGGCGAGTTTGACAAAAATTGTTCAGGCAATAACCAAACTGCAAATTATTTAGTCATTCAACATACGGATGGATCCCGCGCATTGTATTTTCACATGAAAAAAAATTCACTTACTTCAAAATCAATAGGTCAACCAGTCGCTGAAGGTGAATTCCTGGGGATCGTTGGGAGTTCCGGAAGTTCGTCAGGACCACATTTGCATTTTGAAGTTTGGAGTGGTGCAACCATTGCTACGCGAATTGATCCATTTGCTGGTTCTTGCAATTCCTTAAATCAGAATTCCTGCTGGAAGTCCCAAAAAGCTTATAAAGAA
The DNA here is from genome assembly GCA_043769965.1 of Saprospiraceae bacterium. Classification (GTDB taxonomy): domain Bacteria; phylum Bacteroidota; class Bacteroidia; order Chitinophagales; family Saprospiraceae; genus Vicinibacter. The sequence continues at coordinate 2,317 of JAYVIT010000396.1, read as the reverse complement.
ACTGCTATAATAAAAGCATCGACAAACACGACTGATATTGTTATTCCACCTTGTCCTGGTACAGAAATATTAAATGAAAGCGATGTCTTCCAACTTCCATTTCAAGGTACCGGACTTCCTGCTGGTTATGCAAAATTTTATATTTACATAAGAGACGAAGTAAATGGATTAATCGGAGACATGAGTATTCTAAATCCTGATGGAAGTACATACATGAGTTGGACATACAACAGTACTTCGGATAATAAAATACGCATTCAGGGTTGGTCCAAAAAACTTCCAACAGTTGCGGGAAAATATTTATTTAAATCAAGTTATAATGGCACAACTTGTTCGTCTGCTTTTGAGTTAGTCAGTCCAACACATTCATATATAGTTGAAGCGGTTTCTGCAATTTTAATTTATCCAAATCCATCCAATGGAATTTTTACAATTGAAACTAATAATAGTAATGCTGATGAACTTGAAATTTATAATTTATTGAATTCGAAAATTTTTCAATCTGAACTAATAGATCAAAAAACAGAATTACTTCTTTCCATTCCTGGTGGAGTATACTTTTATAAGATAAAAGGAAATCATCAAATCATTTGTACAGGAAAACTAGTAAAAGAGTGATCATTCAAATCCAGATGTAAAATTCAAACAATATTCATAACACACAAATGAATTTTTACTTCTGCAAGTGTCACTTTACTGAGTTAATATAAACAAGCCAGATCACCAATTTTCATAAAAAGTTAAGTTTTTGTCCTGCAGTGATATAGAAAATAGAGTCGGCAACTTTAGAGTTGCCGACTCTATAGTTGCCGACTCTTAAAAGTTGACAAATCTAGAGTTGACAAATCCATAGAAATTGTCAAGATCTAAACATGAAATTCATTTAATTCCGAAAAATAGCTTATATTTGTTGTTTAGAACCAACATTAATGCTTATTAATGAATATAATGATGGATAAAACTAACAAAATAATCGTTTCTACCCGACATATAGACAATGCAATGAGTGATAAAGCAATTGTCGAAACTATTAGCGCATTCATCAAGCAAAAGCGACTAGAACAAAATAAAACTCAAAGCCAATTGGCGGAAGATACCAATCTTAACCGCTCTACCCTGGTTGAGTTTGAAAAAGGAAAGACCTCAAACATCATTACCCTCATTCAATTGTTAAGAACTTTAAACCAATTGCAGGTATTACAGCCATTTCAAGTAGATCAGCAGATTAGTCCAATACTTCTGGCTGAAATGGAGCAGGCAAAACGAAAGAGGGCCTCAAAAACGAAATCGACAATCAAAAAGCCTAAGTCAGATTGGTAATGATAACATCGGCATTTATAAACATATGGAATACCCGTGCAGGTGCCATTGCTTGGAATTCTGAAACAGGATTAGCCTCCTTTGAATATGATCCGGCTTTCTTAAAAAATAACTGGGACCTTGCTCCTATCAAAATGCCACTGGCAAGATCAGAAAAAAGAATCTTTAGTTTTTACGAACTAAGAAATACAACAACATTTAAAGGATTACCCGGATTATTAGCCGATATTTTACCAGACAAATATGGTAATGCAATAATCAATTCCTGGTTGTCGAGTCAAGGTCGTGTAACCGATAGCTTAAACCCCATTGAAATACTTTGCTTTATTGGTAAGAGAGGAATGGGAGCATTGGAATTTGAACCGATTGAACCAAAGATCAATGACAAGGCTACCAAAATTGAAATGAATAGTTTAATCGAAGTAGCAGAAAGAATACTTTCAGGACGAAAAAATTTTAATACAACACTAACGTCTGATGAAGAAAAAGACTTACTCGATATTTTAAAAATTGGTACTTCTGCAGGCGGCGCTAGAGCAAAAGCCGTCATAGCTTATAATCCAAAGAGCCATGAAATACGAAGCGGGCAAACAGATGCTCCAAATGGATTCACACATTGGCTAATTAAGTTTGATGGAGTCACGGATAGACAGTTCGGAGCATCCAGTGGCTATGGCCGTGTTGAAATGGCTTATCATTTAATGGCTGTTGATGCCGGTATTGAAATGACCGAATGTCAATTGCTGGAAGAAAACGGCAGAGCACATTTTATGACGAAAAGGTTCGATCGAGAAGATGGTAATAGCAAATTACATGTTCAAAGCTTTTGTGCAATGCGGCATTATGATTTTAATGAAGTAAACCTATACAGCTACGAGCAACTTTTTGAAACTATGCGAATACTCCATTTATCATATTCACAAGCAGAACAATTATTTCGCAGAATGACATTTAATGTCTTGAGTCGCAATTGCGATGACCATACTAAAAACTTTTC
>JAYVIT010000395.1:0-2932 GCA_043769965.1 Saprospiraceae bacterium | reverse complement strand
GAAGCAGCTATGGAGTTGATGTATGCAAAGGCCGAAGAACTTGGATTGAATAAAATGACCGCCGACCGCCGACCGCCGACGGATGAAAATGTAGAAGCGAAAGAATGAAGAAATAAAAGAATTAATTTTTTTTAACTGCTAACTGCTAAGCGCCAACTGAAAACTCAGACTTCAGATCTCATTTCATACTTATGATCTTTAATTCAACTCTCTGATTCTTCTGTCTACCTGAGGCAGTTTCATTACTCGCGATTGGAACGCGTTTGCCATAACCTTTATACTGTAGTTGTGAATTGGGTATTCCTTTTCCAAATAAATAGTCAGCTACATTTTTTGCTCTGGAGGTACTTAATTTGTCACAGTATTCAGGAGGTGGAATGGAATTCGTATGTCCTCCGATTTCGACAACCACATCATTGTTGGTTGAAAGAAAACCGTAAATTTCATCTAGTACTGCAAATGATTCCGGATTGATCATTGTTGAATCCGCTGTAAAAAATAATTGATTGATCTGAAGAATTTGTCCAACAGTTATTTTTTTTCTGTCCAGATCTGCAATTACTTTTGGTTGTTCGATGACTATATCTTTAGACATCGGACAATTGTTTTGATCAATAATTTTTACAGTGTGTTTACCAGCAGCTAAGTTGTTTGAATTTAATGTTGTTTTTCCATTGGACCAAAGAATGCGGTAGGGTGGAGTGCCACCTGAAATTGCGATAGTTGCTTTGCCATCTTTTCGTTTAATTTCAGATACAGGAGTTTTAGATACCACATCTATTTTTATTGCCTCAGGTTCTTTAATAAGAACATTAGCTTCATAATCTACACCTTCGGCATCTGTAACAGTTATTTTATAGACTCCTGCACCAAGGCTGTCATTTCTTGTTCCTTTTAATCCGGGCATATTCCAACTGTAGCTGTACGGTGATTTTCCTCCTTTGACGATTACAATGATTTCTGAAGTTTTTGCTCCGGGACATCTTATTTCACCTTTACTATATGCAATTACATTAAATTCTTCTTCTTCACCATCAATGATATCGATGCGAAATAATCCACGATCCGCAGTACCAACCCAGAGATCATCATTTTTATCGCAGGCCAATGAAAGAGTTTGTGCGGAAATAAATCCATAATCTTCATCAATTTGTACTGCTACATCTTTGTATGGATCAAATTGTACCAATATTTCTGAAGCGACATAGATTCTTCCTTTGCTATCGGATGTTAATGCGCGAACAGGTCCACGGCTTAATCCACGCTTAACAGCTGCATCCTGCCAACGTTCTCTTCCTTCTTCCTGAAAAACGAGCCACATCCGGTCCTCAGCAAGTAACCACACGCCTTCTGTTGTCACTATGGCTCCAGTGAAACGATGTCCTTTTTCATAACTATCCCAATCTTTATTTTCTATTTTGACGATGCCTTCATCAGTGCCTACCCAAAGCCGATCATTCTTATCTGCATAAACAAAGTTGATTACATTAGAATTTAGTTTTGAATTCTTAATCGTGTAACGGTTTAGTATTTTGCCCTGATCATCAGATACACGGAACAGTCCTTCATTGGTACTTACCCACAGATCACCTTTATAGTAAGCCATACCAGATATTTGCGCCTTGGTTTGTTCAAGGATAATAGTTTGTGACCGGTCCTCAGTCTGCAATTGTTGAATTCGGTTTCCATACCAAAGGATTTCCTTTTTATCTTCAGCAAGACCCATAATAGAATCCTGACTCATTAACTCAGGATCTAAGTCCATGGATATCATACGGTATAAACCGCGGTCCGTACCCAACCATTTATAATTTTGCTTATCAATTAAAATGCTTCTTACAGCTTCATCTGTACCTATCTTCTGATAATTTTCAACAGCAAAATTGCTGTTCTCCTGAGCCTGGAGTACTGGTATAAATGAAATAAGAAATAGTATAATTTGATTCGGTTTATTCATGGCAGCGCAAAGTAATTGAAAACATACGACGTAACGAAGGATTTTATGGATTTAGTTTGTGAGAAAAGACTGGCTATTGACCATTGACCATTGTCCATTCTTTTTTGATTATTATGAAGTGGTGTGTGAATATTTATTGTTTATTTTATAATTCAAACCAATAACAATGATGCATAGATTTTTATTCTTAGCGATTTGTAAAAATGGCTATGTATTAATACTATTTATTTTGAAAGCAATGCGGGCAACAAAGTATTTTATCTTATCATGACTCGAATTAAAAGTTTAAAAATCATGAATTCGAAATCGTGTTTGAATAATGAATCAAATGAAGATTTTGCAAGATAAAATTTGGGGGCGGCATTAGTATAATTGTTATTGTAAATATGATGCTATTCTGGTCAAGCCATTTGGAATAATTTCCGTGAATCCATAAAATATTCGATTATAGTTTAATCACGAATTGAATTCCTCTTATATTAGCGAAATAATCAAACAAATGAATAAGCTATTTAAAGTTAAACCATTACAACATCTTCACGATGAGGCAAATGATGATTCAAAAGGCTTAAAGCGGACTTTGACTGCAACCAATTTGGTCAGCCTAGGAATTGGAGCCATCATTGGTACAGGTATTTTTGTATTGACAGGAACGGCCGCCGCAGTGCATGCCGGGCCTGCTATTGTTTTAGCATTTATTTTATCTGGAATAGGATGTGCTCTTGCCGGATTATGCTATGCTGAGTTTGCTTCGATGATTCCGATATCTGGATCAGCGTATGCTTATTCTTATGCAACATTAGGTGAGTTTGTAGCCTGGATCATAGGTTGGGACTTGGTGCTCGAATATCTTTTTGGTGCCTCTACCGTTGCGGTTGGATGGTCAGGATATTTTTTAAGCATACTAAAAGACTTTGGTGTTTATTTGCCTCCAGAACTCACAGCTTCAACGGGGACTAAATTGATTAATGTGCC
>JAYVIT010000394.1:0-3691 GCA_043769965.1 Saprospiraceae bacterium | reverse complement strand
AACTCAATTCTTTCCGGTGTGGACGGATCTGCAATTTTATATAATAAAGTATCAATTCTCTGATTGATATAATCCGATTCCTGATTTAAATAAAATGGTTTAGTGACCCAATATTTTTGCGGAGTTGTTCCGGACAAAGCACCTGTCGGATTAAACATATAATGGAACCATGTTAGTGCATCTTCAAATCGCTGATTTTTTGTGAGTCGTGTTGCCAGTAAAAACGGAACGTGGAAAAATAATTCCCAGTTATAACAACTGTAACTTCCATCGGTTGTAAAATCGAGATCTTCCTGCGGATAGGTAGTTGTTTTTGATCCATCGGGATTTGATATTATTAATGGCGGAACAATTACAGGGTTCGGTGAATAATAGGAATTAAAATCAAATGCTGTTTTTTGTAATTGTGTATCTCTTTTCATTAATTCGGGAATACCATCCTTATACATTGTTTTGCGCAATGAACACAATAACGGGTGATACATATTCTTAAATTGTTCGCCGTAATTTAATCCCAGATAAACAATTATTTCTGCCACGATCTCCTGGAAATCGTTGTCAGCAAGAAAAGTTTCAAATAATAATTCAAGATCCTGCGCAGGATCTTCATTATACAACGCGAGATATTTATTAAATAATGCAATAATATCTTCAATCAATTGCATAACATTGGAGCCCGTTCTTTTAACCTCAATAGGATCGCCGGTATCAGGATCCTTTTCCATTCCATAGAAACCCGGAATAATAACATACCCCTGTCTGCTGTTTTCTTTAAAATACGGCAATAAAGTTCCCAACGGAATTTTTAATCCGCTTTTGCGATCGGAATTTCCTCGGTAAAATAATAACATTAAATATTCAAATATTAACACCACCATATCAATTAAAGTAAACTGATGCGGATAGGTAAGTCGGAAATTACCGGGAGTTTTATTCAACAAAGTATAAAACTGAAATAATGAGATACCATTGCGCACTGCCAATTCATCACCGAGAATATAATTTCTTTCGTTATATCGCTGCGATCTGAGCAAAGTATCTTTAAAATCAGGATAAAAATCAGGGAAGTAAGCATTTCCCTCAAACACCAATTCCGGATATCCCTTGCAACCTGTGAGATTAAATACTCCGTTGTATTCGTGGTATTCATATGTATTACTTTCCCAAGTAGTAAAAAACCACACTTGTTCCAATGACTCAAAATACAGCATATTGTATTTATCTTTATCTAAACTTAGCACATCCGTGGTATAATTACTTGGAGTTAACATTCCATCGGCAGATATTTTTTTCGGTTGCCATTTATTATTGGCAAATTCGCTTATGCATAATTGTATTTTAATTTTTTTCCGCGGTTTATCCAAAGGTTGTTCGGAACTGGTATCATTTTGATCTGGAAATACTGCTCCTTGATTCGGATCTGCTTCTTCAGTAACTAATGGCCACGCAAGACATAATCTGTTATTACGAACAAAGGCAAGTAATTGATTACCTGAAATATCCAATTCCACTTTTTCCCATGGTGTCCAATATCTTTCCTGTTCAAATCTCCTGTAATAATACATAGAAGGATCACCACCTTTAGTTCGTGCAAAAACATGCATGGTTTTTATATCTGATTGATACCATGTTGCTACCACTTCGAGGTAGGCAATATTATCCAATTTTTCGAGATAACGAATCAATGCATTTTCCGCAGTGAGATCCGTTAATTCATTTTGTTGTAATTCATTTTCAAATTCCGTAAATAAATACGATTTATCATCGCGCAGATCTGCCTCAATCCAGTTTTCAGGATATAAAAATACTTTCCTGTTCGCTTCCCATACGCGGTAATTTTTCATCCATTTCCACTGATTCCAATTCACGTCATTATCAACATCCGCAGCTGCTGTTGGCTCAAGTCCCATGAGACATCGCTGCACAAATAATTGTATGGAACCATGTGCTTGCACTATACGTGATGATGGCATACAGGACTCCATTTCAATATCCACCAAAAAATAATCGAACAAGTCATTCTCATCCTTCATTTCAGGATTAGTTGCCAATACATAAGCAACCAAAGCATTTCTTTTTTGCGGACGAATGGCATCCATTATTTCTTTTAGAGTACTCAACCAGGTATCTTCATCGTATCTCGATTTAAGTGCAGTGCGCAAAATACTTACATCCACATCACTTAATACCGGTTTAATATATTCTTTCAATTGTGTGATATCGCTGTCCAGTTTTCGCAAATATTCAGCGCATGTGAACAAGGTATTCCATGTATTAACATCTCTGTATTTTGTGAGGTCGAAAACAGGAAATAAATAAGTATCTATTGTATCAATATCTGCGAGATCATATCCTGTCAATAAAGAAATAGCCTCCATCAACTCCACTTTTGTTGTCGCACTTCCGGGTAACAACATATTGCTGATACTTAAAAATGAGATTGGATTTTCAGCATCTGCCGGATTAATAACCGGAGGATATTGTTTTGCAAGATCATTTATTCCTGCAAAATCGATAAATTTCTGATAATCAATTGCAACATGGGTTGCATCATAAGGAATTGCATCCAATTCAAACCATCCGATAGCCTGATTATTTTCCATGAACCAGCTGAGATATTCATTATTTATTTTGAATGCACTGATAATAGATAATAACTTACTGAGCAATTTAATAGCCGCAAATTGGTCTGGAAAGACAATATTCGTAATTGCAGGTAGAACAGGAATTACATGCGTAATATCGGTGTCAATTAAAGTATCCGTTTTTAATAATTCGGATATGAAACCACTTCCCGGTGCGGGTTGCTTTAATTGTGCGAATTTTAATACTGTTTGAATAATATCGGGCTCTGATTTTAAACCTGCTATTAATTGTGTTTCGAGTATAATTTGTTTACCAAGCGTGATCTGATAAATTGCAATAGCATCCAAAAATGCCTGCAACAGAGTTTTTCCTGAAGCAATATTATATTTTGGTGTGGTGATAAGCAATTGTGCTTCTGCAGCCGCAATGGCGTTGTTTGCATTTGTTATTTCGATCGGGGTGACAGCATTTTTTAATTCTTCCTGCGCCGCTATTAAAGCCAGCAATGCAGCTTCATGGTCCAGAATATCCTGATCCATGGTTGCTGCAACTGCTTCCAGTTCATCAATTTTATTTTTGATATTCGCAGTATCAAATAAAGCGGCAAGTTTTGTATCCGTAAATGTTTTAGCGTCATTGGCTGTTGCCCAGTCCTTGTCAATAAATGCCATAAATACTTTCACATCTTCCTCTGTAACCTCAAATAATCTTGCTAGGTTATTTTGCAGCAATTCTTTTTGTTCTTCAGCTGTTAATGTTGCACTAAATGGAGACTTATTTACTGTAAAATTATTCTGATATTCTTTTTGAATTTTTTCAAGCAACAATTTTGTTTTTTCTTCCAGATCGGGAAGAAGGGTTGCCTGATGACGCAAAATATATTTTACATCTGCCAGTTTTAAGGGCGACAATTTGAATGTTTCCACTGCCTCCACAAATTCTAAGGTTTTTTGCGGAGAATCCGCTATATTGATATTTGTAAGTTCACTCAGAATAATATAATCATCCGTTTTAACTTTTAATTTTTTAATAATTCTTGCCGATGCAAATAAAAAACTGAGGTTTACAAATGTAAGGTCATTGTTTGGAAGCAATGGTATTAATT
>JAYVIT010000393.1:0-13054 GCA_043769965.1 Saprospiraceae bacterium | reverse complement strand
AACGGAATCGAACATATTTGTCCAGGGATTCAGGATTTTGTTCAGCATTATATTCCTGAAATGAATTGATCAGATAGAATGCAGTGGCGAGATAATCGCGTTTACCGGTATCTGGAAATAGAATATAAGGATTATTCTCAAAATAGACCTCATGATTGTAGATCTGCTTATCAATTAACGATTCAAAGAATACTGTATTTATTGGCAATGAAGCCAGATGATTGTGATCGAAAATCAATCTTGCATCCGTTGTATTTTTAACAATAGATATTGGTAAAGACTTGTTTTTGGAAAATACTGATAGTATATACCCGATGGGCTTCGAATAATTCTGGTCTTCTTTAATAAATATTTTGATCAACAATTTTCAATTAGAATTGAAAAATAAATCCTCAGGCAAAGATTGCATTTAAATTTAAGTTTTTTTCAATTACCCAAGATTTTATCTGAGGTTTGGAAAAGACTTTTTTGATTATGAGGTAGAATCAATAATAAATTGATTAATTTTGACTTGATTAAATTGATTTATGAGGTTTTATGAATGGCTATCCTATAAAATGTCCCAATAGAAGTTCAAGCAAGTTATGTTATATTAAAATACAAAACTTATGACCAAAATCCTGTATTACTTTCTGCTTTTTGTCACCGTATTACTATTGTACAACTATTTTTTTATACCCGGAAAAACGATGTCCAACGGGCAGTCTGAAAAGGCAGGATTCGGGACCATCACTATTGTAGCCTGTATTATGTGCATCGTTGTTGGCTATCTCTTTTATTCCGGAAATCAACGCTGGGCAAATATTGCAGTGTATTCTATTTATGGTATTGGTTTGATATGGTTCATATATCTGATTACTCATGTTCGTTGGAACTAACATACTTGTTGAAGCTAAGCCAAAGCGTTCACTTCAATTCTGTCATAAAATTAAAATCATGAGGTATCTGCTTTTCTTTTTTTTACTATCAGTCTTCTCTTGTGATCAGGAAAATGACCAAAAGGAATTTCCAAGGACATTTTCATTTCATCATTCAACCATTATTGCTGAGAAGGGCTATGTGTTTGGAGATAACGAATCCAAAGTTGAAATTAATTCCAAGGCTGGCAATCTGGATTCACTAAGATTTTATGTCAGTAATAATTTTTATCAAGTTATAAGAAGCAGCACTATGGGTTTTTATTATGAATCGATTACACTACTCAGTAAAGATTCTGTGCTAATCAAAGCTTGGCAAGACAATATGTTTTTCACGTATACTCACCCAGCAGATTTAGAAAATATAAATGGAGAAATTATTGATAAAAACGAATTTGGTACTACTATCATCTGGGATAAAAATAAACAGGAAATAAAATTTTGCATAGCACTGGCCCTAGGTATTTTTGAATTGAATGGCAATCCCTACTTTGATGTCGATTATGAAATATGTCTGGCTGAAGATATTCAGGGAGAGTTGCAGAATTTCATATCCTATAATGACTATAAGAAAAATGATACGCTGGGGTTGTATATGATGGAGATGGCGTATAAGGAGTAATTGACCACCGACGACCGACCGGCTGACCAAGGATTATAAGAAATCTCAATTTAGTTTTTATCCCATTTAAATAATTAATAGTTTAATTTTAATATTCAAGTCATCTATCATTTTTCAGATATCGGCGGTCAGCCGTCGGTGGTCGGTCGTCCATTCTTTCTCTTCCCTAACAAACATCATCCCTTTTCATGATTTCCATCAGCCTTGCTCTGCGGATAATTCCTGCAATTTGTAGAAAAATTTATCATGCCTGTTTATCATCGCGTGGGGAGGTTGCCATTAAAACGCCATATCGTTTTCCGCCAACCTAATGGAAGTTTATATCACGAGGAACTTTTTGGTACGGAAGGATTCTCTGGTGTTTCTTCTTTGGTTTATCATTTGAATCCTCCTACCATGGTTAAACAGCATGGGAAGCCTTACAGTATTCGCCCTGAAATTGCCATAGAAGACAATCTTCAAGCCAGAAGTTTTTTGGGTTTTGAAATAAAACCAGAGGATGATTATTTGATGAGTCGCAAAGTGATGTTCTTGAATGACGATCTTCAGATTGTACTGGCAGCTCCAATAAAAAGTACTACTCAATACTATTTTAAAAATGCGGATGCGGATGAAATGATATTTATTCACCGGGGTTCGGGTGAATTGAAAACCATGTATGGTACTGTCGATTTTGAATATGGAGATTATATGATTATTCCGCGTGGCACAGTTTATCAGATTCATTTTGATTCACCTGACAATAAATTACTGATTTTAGAGTCGCACAGTCCAATTGAAATACCTTCACATTACCTCAATAAGTATGGTCAATTTATGGAGCAGTCTCCATTTTGTGAACGCGATTTCAAATTACCACATTCATTAGAGACACATAATGAAAAAGGAGATTTTCTGATCAACATAAAAAAGCGCGGCCTTATCTATCCTTATATTTATGAAACCCATCCATTTGATGTAGTCGGATACGATGGCTGTTCTTATCCGTATGCATTTTCGATCTTCAACTTCGAACCCATTACCGGTCGTATTCACATGCCTCCTCCTATACACCAGCAATTCCAGGCAAGAAATTTTGTGGTGTGTTCATTTGTTCCCCGTCTCTATGATTATCATCCTCAGGCCATCCCGGCACCGTATCATCACAGTAATATAGATAGCGATGAACTGCTCTACTATGTCGATGGTGATTTTATGAGCAGAAATAATATTCAACAAGGGCAAATTACTTTGCATCCCGGTGGTATTCCACATGGACCTCATCCCGGTGCAATTGAGCGTAGCATTGGCAAAAAAGAAACCAATGAACTTGCTGTAATGATAGATCCATTCAATCCTGTAAAGATTACAAAAGATGCATTGAAGATCGAAATGGAGGATTACTATCATTCATGGATAAGCAAACCGAAGGAGGAGGAGTTTGCAATTAAGAATTAAAAATTACGAATGGTTTGTTCTAACAACTATCAACTAAAAACTAATACTAAATCCATTAATAATTAACCAATAATAATTAAATATTACCGCCATGGATAATCTAACTGCTGTAAAAAATTTCAACTATTCCGAAACTAAAAAAATATTTGAGAAAGCTCAGGACTTTCTTCCCATACTCGGTACGGATTATGTCGAACTCTATGTAGGAAATGCAAAACAGGCTGCACATTTTTATAAAACGGCTTTTGGTTTTCAGGATCTGGCATACGCTGGATTGGAGACAGGTGTGCGAGATAGAACATCTTATGTATTGCAACAAGGAAAAATAAGGCTTGTCCTTACCACACCATTATTGCAAACCGGTGAGATCGCAGAGCATATCAAGAAACACGGCGATGGAGTAAAAGTAATTGCACTTTGGGTGAATGATGCTTATGATGCATTTGAGCAGACTGTAAAACGAGGAGCAAAACCTTTTCTCAAGCCAGAATCTGTTGCTGATGCTTATGGTGAAATTCGCAGAGCCGGAATTCATACGTATGGCGATACTGTCCATCTTTTCATAGAGCGGAAAAATTACCTTGGTTTATTTCTTCCTGGTTATGAGAGATTGGAATCGGAATATCATCCCACTCCAACAGGATTAAAATATATTGATCATATGGTTGGAAATGTAGAGATGGGTGGTATGAATGTATGGAGTAAATTTTATGCAGAGGTAATGGGATTTTACAACTTAATTACATTCGATGACAAAGATATTTCAACCGAATATACTGCATTGATGAGTAAAGTAATGACCAATGGAAATGGGTACATTAAATTCCCAATCAATGAACCTGCAAGAGGAAAAAAGAAATCACAGGTAGAAGAATATCTTGATTTTTATAATGGAGCCGGATGCCAGCATATCGCTGTAGCCACAAATGATATTGTATTTACGATTTCAGAAATGCGTAAACGTGGAGTGGAATTTTTGTATGTACCCGGAACGTATTACGATACAGTGGGAGAACGAGTCGGAATTATTGAAGAAGATATGAATGAATTAAAAAAATGGGGTATAATGGTTGACCGCGACGAAGAAGGATATTTGTTACAAATATTTACTAAACCTGTTGAAGACCGACCAACCTTGTTTTTTGAAATCATACAACGTAAAGGAGCCAAATCATTCGGTAAGGGAAACTTTCAGGCCTTGTTTGAAAGCATTGAAGCAGAACAGGCAAGAAGAGGAACATTATAAAGATAATAGCTATGAATTATGTCCCAACAGTATTGTTGGGATGAGATAAGTGGTGTAATAGACAATTGACAATTTAAAAAAAAATATCATTCTTTTTGTCATTCTTCGGTGGTCGGTGGTCAATGTTCGGCGGTCAAAATTCTATTACTCCCATTTCCATTTTTTCTTGATCTCATTCAGGTAAGCATGTTTTTTGGGTTCCCTGTTTTTCTTAGCGAATGCGGTATGGTAATGGTGTTTAGATAAAAAATTCACTTGTAGACGATCCCATTCTTCATTATTGTTAATTACCTTGTATGCCAGGAATTCTTTTTTGAGTGTATTGCCGATGGTATAAAAATCATCAGTGCCGAGGTAATCCAAATCTGCATCGCAAATTATTTTTTCAAGTTGGGTTTTGGGTTGTTGCGGGATTTTGGTGGCAATGATCATTCCTGCAATTTTTTGCAGATCTTTTTTAGAATAGCCATATTCAGGCAGAATTTCATTTGCATAATCTACAGCGACTTCTTCGTGTCCATTGTAAGTCCAGAGTATCCCTAGATCGTGTATCAATGCAGCAGTTCGCAATAAATAAGCATCGTGAGAATTGATCTTCAACCGACGGATATATTGATTGCAAACATTCAGAACTTCCAGAGTATGATGCAAGCCATGGTAAGAAAGCTTAGCAGATAACTCTTTCTTCAATTTGGCGGTTATAAATTTTTTTAATCTTCCAATTGTCATTTGGCAATACAATTTAGGTATGTAATCAAATTTGTGTCCGTGTTAAATAAAGTATTAATTTGGGCTTTTGTGGGCAACAGTTTAAGAATAGATGAATAAAGTATAATTGAAACAATCGAATTGTCTAAAAATATTTCTACTAATTGCAAGCTGTGCAATGTAGAATTGACTTTGTTCCGATCAGAAATTCTAAGTTTCATAATAAGGGGAAAGGAATATTTATACATCCTTTTAAAATGTTTTATAAATCGTAAATATAGTCAAATCCCCGATTGATTTAATTTCGATTTTTGATGAAAATTGACCTCATTCTCTATTTAACCCAGATTTTTCAGTTGAATTCCCTGCCTGCTACGCAGCGGATATGTATTACTGCTCAAAATCTCTTCAAATACAGGTTTCTTTTCGTCCCGAAAAGTCGGGATCGTACTCAATGAAATTGTCACTTCATTTCTGCGCTCCTGAGAAAGTCGGGATTGCGAGGAGACCTGTCTTTATTTAGCTTTTGAGTTACACTACAAATACATCTGAAAAATCTGGGTTTACGAAAACCAACCACGCTTAGTCCAAATATCAATCATCTACCAAATAGAATTCTATCCTGCAATAAGATTTAAATAACCCTTTTTCAGAATGGTTATCAAAAATAGCCAGAATTAAATTAAATGAAAAAGATTGTCTCAAATACTTCTGATTTTAATATCAACCCAACTTAAGTTTCTAATGCAAATAGTTGTTCCATCTTTGCCTTGGCATGAAGGATCGTGATAAGTGATCATCTGCGATTCTGTTTGACTATGCCTCCTTTCACTTCTTTAATACTTGAAATATATAAAAACGCATTAGGATCAACTTCCAGAATAGCTGTTTTGATGCGATGAATTTCAAGTCTTGTGACAATGGTTACGATGATATCGCAATCGTATTTTACATCATAGTTTCCAGGTAGATAGCCACGTTCTCCTTTGTACACAGAAACGGCTTTTTCAAAATCATTGACTATGGTGGATTTTATATCTTCGTATTTGGCGGAGATAATTGTCATAGCTGTGTATTCTTCAAAACCATCCACAACATAATCTGAAGTTTTCATTGCCGTGAAATAAGTAAGAATGGAATACATGCCGGCTTCAATTCCGAAACTTATTGCAGCTGCAAGTATAATAGCAGAATTAAAAAACATGACAATTTCACTGGTGGATAAACCAAATTTTTTATTGGTATAATCAGCAACTACTTCCATGCCATCAATAACACCTCCGGCTTTAATTACCAAACCGATTCCCAACCCAATCATAAAACCTCCGAATATTGCTATGAGTACTTTATCATTAGTGATGGCTGGAATATGAATTATATTAATGAATACAACCATCAACAAAATCGCAATGGTTGTTTGTACCGCGAATGTCTTTCCAATCTTTCGGTAACCTATATAAACAAAGGGGAGATTCAGCACGATCAATAGTATGCTAATGTCAATATCAAACATTTTATGAAACAAAATGGAAAGTCCTGTGATGCCTCCATCCAAAAATCCATTTGGGATCATAAATCCCTGGAATGCCACCGCGGCTAAAAACACTCCGATCACAGTCAACAAAATCGAATGTATTGAAAAGATGTGTGTCCAGTCTATAGTTTCGTTGTGGTGCATGTTTGAAGTAGATTAGAAAGCAATAATAAATAAAAAAATGGATATTAAGAACTTTCTACATAACTGATTTCTTGGCAAAGGACTTTGTTTGGAGCAAAAATGCAAATCAAGGACCTTATAAATCTTATCTAATGTTTTAACTCAAGAAAATCGAAATCCATTTTTCACTATATTTACATGAATTCTATGCTAAAAACCTAACACCTATATGAATAAGCGTTGCTGCAGTTATTGGATTCTCACTTTTGAGCTTGCTTTAATTATGATATGCAACCCATTAGAAGGGCAGAAAGAAATATGGAAGCATTATCCTGCATTTTACTTTGCAGCATTTCATAGTTCGGGTAAATTGAATTGTCTGGTATCAACAAACCAAATTTTATTATTGGATTCCCTTTGTCAAAATATCAAACGAACTGTTGCCTTCACTTCTGAAGATTTCGCCGATCTCAGTTACAAAAAAATAAAATCGGTAACGGATGGAAGTATTTATATATTGGGTAAAAAGTACATCTACAAATTCAATGAATCTTCAATAGATTCAATTCTTTTGCCGGCGAGTAATGTGTATAATAGATTTCTGGCCGAAGATAATGGTATCATTTGGATAGGAGCATATGGGAAAGCAAGTTTCTATAAAGATGGAGTCTGGTATGACTTCAAACCAGAAGTAAAAGATCAATTCCTTAAAGTAGTTAACGATTTTAGTTTCCAGGATTTTAAAAAAGATAGAAATGGAAATCTGTGGTTTTCTACTAACTATGGATTAACAAAATATGATGGCAAAAATTATTACTCCTATTCCACAAGATTTGGCTATTTGAAAGGTCTTGATGTTTTTGATTTTGACATAGACACCAATGGAGTAGTGTATGCATTGAATGGCAATTATAACATAGGTATTTTTCTTTCCATCATAGACAGTATCCATAAAGTACATTTACCGGATATGCAAAATACCAGAGTGATGGTTGATAAAGAAAACTATGTTTGGTTTGGATCAAATAAACCGGGATACCTGGATGATAAAACCATTGTAGATTACACTGAAACCGGAAACTTGTCGGGTTTTCATTTGGATATCCATGGCAATTTAAATTATATTCTGGATAATCATAAAATCGTTCAGGTAACCAATTCGGGAAAACAGATTGTCGACTTTAATAAATTCGGATACATTACGAATGGAGCAGGAGGGCTTTGCATAGATAGTTTTGGCACTGAATGGATTTATAACAGTCAATTGAGAAAATTACATTTTGAATTTAATAAAGATTCTATAATTCAATTTAAAGAAGATAATGATGGATTTCGGATCTCTTCTATAAAAATAGACACCAATAACAATTTCTGGATTTCCGGAGATTATCAAAAAAATGTTATCCGTTTTAATCCATACCATTCTAAAATCCAATATTATGCTCTGCCGAAAGATGATCTATTTCGTTTTATACCAAATACTTCAAATAAAATAATACTTTATACCTCTTCAGGGATTTATGAAATAAAGGATTCAGCATTCACTGAAGTTGATTTAAATCCTTGCAAAATTTTAGAGCGATCTATTAATTCTACTGCAATGAATACCCGGGGTGATATCAATATTCTATCCTATGACAAACTATTGTTGAATACGGAAAATAATTGCTCAGAATATTATTTTCCCTCTTTTAGAAATAATTCATACGTTCACCCGATAGAAATTTGGATTCTTCGAAATGATAAAGTCTATATACTTTTTCATAAACACGATACAATTAATTCAGAAACTGATTTTATTTTAGCAAATTTTATAAATGGAGAATTTTACGAAATTGATTTTTCACTTGGTAATTCATTTGTTAATTCGATGAATTTAGATTTGAATGGTAATTTATGGATAGCTAAGAGAGAAAGTTTATATAAAATAGATACTTCTGGAAAAGTGACCGATTACGGTATTACAGTTTTTCCTTATTTGGAAAATGTTTCAGAAATAATTATTGGAAACAACAGTCACATTTATTTTATTTCTTGGAAAGGAGTTTCGGAACTAATAGAAGAAGAAATTACTTCGACGGTTGGGCCTGATAAGACATCATTGCAAATATATCCCAACCCATCCACCGGTAAAGTCTTTATTAAGAGTTTTGAGAAAATCGAATCTCTTAGTATTTTTAGTTCAAGTGGTGTGCTCCTCAGAAGCATTAATAATCCAGAACAAGAAATCGATATTGAAAATAGCGGACTGTATTACCTAAGGGCAACTACCCTAAAAAGTATACATATAGTAAAGCTTATAGTAATTGAAAATTAGGAACTAGAGGAATTGTAGATATTGCAATTTTGTCAATCCATTCATTAAACTTAATAGCATTTTCAGAATCCATAGAAATATGAACCCAATAAAACGATCGACTTTCTTACTGCTTACCTCCCTACTGCTTACCTTTATATTGCAAGCACAAACCACTCCAGTCTATGCAGTGATCTTCACCCATATTGAAGACAACTCACCTGGTGGCACATTGGGCACAGCTCAATGCAAACAAAATTATTTATTGATACGGGGCAGATTGCTGGAGATAGGGCAACTGATGAAGAGCTACAACATGAAGTGGTCATTCGAACCGGATTGGAAGATACTGCTTGCAGCACTGTTGTATGAAGATGCAACCGTAATGCAATCCACAGGTGGAAAGAATTTTTTGAAATATCTCAAAGATGATCTGGATGTAGCCATTGATCCTCACTCGCATGAAAGCCAGGGTTACAATTATACCGATGTTGCTCACCTGCTCGATTCACTTGGGGTTGGTGGATCAAAAGTGATTGGTGGTCATATTTGGGATCCTTCATTACCGCAATTTGCCGAATGGGATCGCTTCAGAAATCCTGTAAATGGTTCTAAATATCCCTGGGCTGTTTGGCAGGGTAATATCCTCATGGGCAGCGGCACACCAAATCACATCAATGATCCTTTAGTCAGTGGCATCTGGCATCCAAAGGACCGCGACCATTATTTTACTGATGATCCAAATGGAAATATCTATTGTGTAGGAAAATACAAAGAAGAACTGACCAGTATTTATGAACTCATCAATCTGTATAAAAATAATGTGGTTGATAAATCTTGCATCCTCACTACATCCTATCATGTAAACTTAGCAGCCATCTCAGCACAAAATGGATTTACAACAATTGAAAACACTTTACTAAAACCTTTAGATTCACTCCGCAATTTTGGTGAAGTAGTTCTTACCGATTTTACATCATTGATAGAAGAATGGAAAATTAAATTTAATGAAAGTGCCTGCATTTATGATCCGGCTATTCCTACTTCAACAAATGATAAAAATCAAATCGACCAATATCAAATTTATCCGAATCCATTTATTGATCATCTCATCATTAAAAATTTAAATGGAGATGAATATTTGGAATTGATAAATGCAAGTCATCAAATAATATGGAGAGGAATTGATCTCAACCAAATAGATTTTTCTACCCTTGCTTCTGGGCTTCATATTTTAAGAATATCCAATAGCAATAAATCAGAAACAAGAAAGCTGATTAAAATTTAATTAAAACCTTTCTTTCGAGGCAATCAATTACAATTGACTTCAGTCAATTGTTGTTGATAAGGATTCGTATACAAGATTTATCCATTTGCGAACGTAAACCCTTTCGCATCGGTATCCACGATGATCTTACCTTCTTTTCCGACATCACTTGACAGCATCATTTTCGCGAGTTCGTTTACGATTTCTTTTTGGATGACTCGTTTTAAAGGTCTTGCGCCGAACTGAGGTTCATAACCCAAGTCCGCGAGTAAAATAAGGGCTTTGTCTGTTAATTCTAAAGTAATACCTTGATCCAGTAAATTTTTCTTCAGACTTCTCAACTGGATTTCTGCAATTAGTTTGATTTCTGCTTTTGTCAAAGGAAGAAACATAATCTTCTCATCTATCCGGTTTAGAAACTCAGGACGAAGATTTTGTTTTAATTTTTCAAAGACTTCAATTCTTGTGGAGTCCAAAATATTTGCCCTATGCTTATCATCAACAGCCTGGAGGTCTTCAAAATTTTCGAGGATGAGATCAGATCCCATGTTGCTCGTCATAATGATGATGGTATTTTTAAAATTCGCGACGCGGCCTTTGTTGTCCGTAAGTCTTCCATCATCGAGTACTTGTAATAAAATATTAAAAGTATCCGGATGCGCTTTTTCTATTTCATCGAGCAAAATAATGGAATAGGGTTTCACGCGTACGGCTTCTGTCAATTGCCCGCCTTCATCATAACCAACATATCCCGGAGGAGCGCCAACCAATCTCGAGACAGCATGTGATTCCATATATTCACTCATGTCTATCCGAGTCATCATTTTTTCATCGTCAAACATTACTTCTGCCAATGCTCTTGCAAGTTCAGTTTTACCCACACCTGTAGGTCCTAAAAAAATAAAGGAACCAATCGGTCTGTTCGGATCCTGCAATCCTGCACGGGATCTTCGCACAGCATCGGCAACCGCGCCAACCGCTTCCTTTTGACCAATGACTCGTTTCGCAAGTTCATCTTCAAGATGAAGTAATTTTTCGCGTTCACTTTGCAACATTTTCTGAATGGGAATGCCCGTCCATTTACTTACGACAATTGCAATATCATTTTCCGTAACAGTATCCGAAGTAAATCTCGATCCTTCGGGTAATGCATTTAATTTGTCTTCTGCATCTTTCAACAATTTTTCCTGCTCTTTGAGATC
The DNA here is from genome assembly GCA_043769965.1 of Saprospiraceae bacterium. Taxonomy (GTDB): domain Bacteria; phylum Bacteroidota; class Bacteroidia; order Chitinophagales; family Saprospiraceae; genus Vicinibacter. The sequence goes on along the minus strand of JAYVIT010000393.1, from coordinate 1,702 downwards.
ACCGTATTTTAGTTTTGCAACCAAACCGAAATCGCTTTCGCGTTCAGCCTTTTCTGCGGACATATTGATCTCATCAATTTTTTTCTTGATGAGTTGCATGGAGTCAACAATTTCTTTTTCTGTTTTCCATGCTGCTTTTTGTGACTCCAGTTTTTCTTTTGCATTGGCCAGCAAGCCTTCTATAACTTTTACTTTCTTATCATCTTTTTCGCGCTTGACGGCTTCGCGTTCAATTTCAAGTTGTCTCACCTTGCGATCCAGCTCATCAATTTCATCTGGCACACTATCCAGCTCCAATCGCAAACGGGCGGCAGCTTCATCAATCAGATCAATCGCTTTATCCGGCAAATGACGATCAGAAATATATCGATGCGATAATTCTGCAGCAGCAATTAGCGCTTCGTCTTTGATGGCAATTTTATGAAACACTTCGTACTTGTCCTGTACGCCTCTTAGTATCGAGATGGTATCTTCCACTGAAGGTTCTTCAATCAATACGGTTTGAAATCGTCGCACCAGAGCTTTGTCATTTTCAAAATATTTTTGGTATTCATCCAATGTTGTTGCACCAATGGTATGCAATTCACCTCTTGCCAATGCGGGTTTTAAAATATTTGCCGCATCAATCGCACCGCCTCCTCCACCTGCTCCAATTAAAGTATGAATCTCATCGATGAATAAAACAATATTGCCATTGGATTCTTTGACTTCTTTGACAACAGCTTTCAATCGCTCTTCAAATTCGCCTTTATATTTCGCACCGGCAATCAATGCAGAAAGGTCCAATGAAAATACTTTTTTACTTTTCAAATTATCAGGTACATCACTTTTCACAATCCTCCATGCGATGCCTTCGACAATAGCGGTCTTACCAACACCGGCTTCACCGATTAAGATTGGATTGTTTTTCTTTCGTCTCGAAAGGATATGTAGGATTCTTCGTATTTCTTCGTCGCGTCCGATGATTGGATCCAGCTTGCCACTCTCTGCTGCAGCATTAAGATTAATGGCATATTTATTCAATGCAATGAATTCTTCATCGCTGCCTGTATCTGATACTTTTTTCCCTTTACGCAATTCTACAATGGCGGCTTTCAATCCTTCTGCTGTAATTTTATTATTCTTGAGAATTTTAGCAGAAGCGTCATTGCCTTTTACAATGGCAAGCAAAACGGAATCAAGAGCGATGTAGTCATCTCCAAATTCTTTACTTACATTTTTTGCATTGATTAATATGTTGTTGGCTTCATTGGTGAGGTACTGCTTTTGAGCATCCTGCACCTTGGGAAGTTTGCGGATTTCTGTATCCAATTCGAATTTGATCTTTTGCAGATTAGCAGACATTTTATCAAATAGAAACTCAACCAATTTTTCATCAGTTTCAATAATGGCTTTGCTGAGGTGACAGACATCAACCACTTGTTGATCAAGTCCGGATGCAATTTGCTGGGCTTTCAGAATTGCATCTTGTGCTTTTATTGTAAAATTTTCGTACGTCATTTTTTAGGAGTTTAGGCTCCCGCAATTCTGCGGGATAAATTCCGGCTGTAAGGTTAAGATTAATTGGCAATTAGCAATAGGCGAATAGGCAATCTTTAATAAGGGGTTGGTTAATAAGTTCTTAGTGAATCCCAATTCCTTCATTCTTTAATTCTTTCATTGTACTTAAAGCCTTCTCCCAGCAAATGTAAATCCAATTCTG
>JAYVIT010000392.1:0-5294 GCA_043769965.1 Saprospiraceae bacterium | reverse complement strand
CGCGAATTATTAAAACGCGGCAACGGACTTTTTGGAAGCGCAGAAATGACGGGAAGTATAGGTGTTGTAACAATCAATATGGCGAGACTTGGATATTTGTATAAGGGCGATTTAGATAAATTGATGGAACGACTGGATCAACTTTTAGAATTGGCAAAAACTAGTCTTGAAAAAAAGAGAACGTTTATTGCGCAACTTCTGGAAAGAGGATTGTACCCTTTCACTAAAAGATATCTTCCTCATTTCAGAAATCATTTTTCTACCATAGGAGTAAATGGAATCAATGAAATGATCCGGAATTTTTCGGATGACAAAATTAATATCATCCATCCTGGTGGAAACAATATCGCTCTTATTATACTGGAACACATCAGAAAGCGAATTACACAATTTCAGGAAGAAACTGGAAATCTTTATAACCTGGAAGCAACTCCCGCAGAAGGCACTACTTACCGCTTTGCTAAAGAAGACAAGAAAAGATATCCGGACATTATCCAGGCTGGTAATGAGGAAAATATTTATTATACAAACAGTTCACAGATTCCGGTAAACTATACGGATGATCCATTCGAAGCATTGATACTTCAGGATGAATTGCAATGTAAGTACACCGGTGGAACAGTATTACATCTGTATATGCGCGAAAAAATAAGTTCGCCGGAAGCATGCAGAAATCTAATCCGAAAAGTAATTTCGAATTTCAGGTTACCCTATATAACTGTGACTCCAACATTTAGTGTCTGCAACATACATGGATATTTGAATGGGGAACACGATTACTGTCCTGTCTGCGATGACATATTATTAAAATCACTTGCCACCGATTTAAAAAATGATTGATATGGAAAATACAAAACAACAACAACTATTGGATCTTCATGTGGAGAAAAGGACCAAATGCCTGGTGTACACTCGGGTAATGGGGTATCATCGTCCCGTTGAGAGTTTTAACATCGGCAAAAAAGGAGAACATAAAGAACGGATTCCATTCATAGAAAAGAAATGTGAGTAATCCAATTTATAATATTACTCCGTTTACACTCCTGGATTATCCGGATAAAACGGCCTGCATCATTTGGTTTGCAGGATGCAACATGCGTTGCAGATATTGCTATAATATTGATATCGTTAGAGGAAAAGGGAAAATGAGTTTTGAGGAGATTTTGCAATTCCTCGATACAAGAAAAAAACTGCTGGATGGTGTGGTGCTGAGTGGCGGTGAATGTACACTTCATTCGGGAATAGAGTCTTTCATTCGGGAAATTAAAAAACGGGACTTGTTAGTCAAGATTGACACTAATGGAACTAATCCTCAAATTCTACAGAAACTAATCCAGGCCAATCTGATCGATTATGTTGCACTTGATTTTAAGGCGTTACCAGATCAATTTTATTTTATTACTCAGTCTGACCTATTCAATAAATTTGAAAAATCTTTAGAACTATTAGTTTCATCTGACTTGCCATTTGAAGTTAGAACAACGGTTCATGCCAAATTGATCGATGCACATTCAATTCAACAAATGATGGCATATCTAAAGAAAAAGAATTATAAAGGAATCTATTATGTCCAAAATTTTCTGAATGATACGCCAACATTAGAGAACCTTGAATACGATTATCAAAAACTAACTCTAGAAGATATCAACTCAAATGCATTGGAAGTTGTCATTAGAAACTAATCGGATCGGCCATTTATCGTAGTGAAGAATCCTTTTGTCTTCATACAGTATGCAGTTGATTGAGTTGAAACCATTTTGTAGCAACAAATTCATTTAACCCAGATTTTTCAGTTGGATTCGTAGTGAGACTCAAAAGCTCAATAAAGACAGGGCTCCTCGCAAGAAATTCGCGCGGAAGTGAAGTGAGAATTTCATTGAGCACGAATTTCGAGAAGAGACTTGTATTTGAAGAGATTTTGAGTCGTAATAGAATTCAACTGAAAAATCTGGGTTTAATTGATTCATGCAACTCAATTTTTATAGCCATTAAATTTAATTCATTATAATGATTTAAGTACAAGTAATCGCTCCCACTTCTGATCCACATCGAATTGAATTTTATTCAATAAGTCAGGAGCATTTTCAGGATCATTTAATAGCGTGGCATTGAAGCGATTTTCGTTATTTAGAAAATCAGATACCGGAAGGGAAGGTTCTTTTGAATCCAAAGTAAATCGTTCTCCTTTTGGCTTTAGTGGATTAAATCGAAATAGAGGCCAATAACCAGATTTAACTGCGAATTCCTGTTGAGATGCACCCAGCATCATATCGTATCCATGCGAAATACAATGGCTGTAGGCAATAATAATCGACGTACCCGGATATGATTCTGCTTCTCGTATAGTTCTGATGGTATGTGAATCATTTGCACCTAATGCAATTTGTGCTACATACGCATTGCCATGCGCGATGGCTTGCATAGCAAGGTTTTTCTTAGATGTAGTTTTGCCTTTGATTGCAAACTTTGCACATGCACCCATGGGCGTAGCTTTGGATTTTTGACCACCTGTATTAGAATACACTTCAGTATCCAGAACAAAAATATTTACATTTTCCCCAGTTGATAACACGTGATCAAGTCCGCTGAATCCGATATCATATGCCCAACCATCACCACCGACAATCCAAACTGATTTTTTCACCAGGTAATCTGCAATTACCAATAGATTTCTGGAGGTCTCTGAGTTTATTTCATTCAATTTTAATTTTAGTGTACTAATATTTTTTCTTAGTTGTATTAAAGCACTTTCGTTGGATTCTGTAACATTTAAAATAGCTTCGGCTAAATCAAATCCAACTTTATCACGTAATTGACGCAAAAGGGAGATTGCATGATCATGCATTTTATCTGAAGCAAGTTTAAGTCCCAATCCAAATTCAGCATTGTCTTCAAATAGTGAATTGGCCCATGCAGGTCCTAATCCCTCATGATTTACTGTCCATGGAGTTGTCGGAAGATTGGCCCCAAAAATAGAAGAACACCCAGTTGCATTAGCAACCAGCATTCTGTCACCAAACAATTGAGTAAGTAATTTTAAATAAGGAGTTTCTCCGCAACCTGAACAGGCACCTGAAAATTCAAACAAGGGTTGTAACAACTGCGTGCCTTTCACGGATTGCATGTTTACACGCGTGCGATCTATTTCCGGAAGTGATAAGAAATATTCCCAATTAAATTTTTCAGATTCTTTAAGCTGTAATGGATCAACCATATTGATTGCTTTGTGTCCTGGTTGTGTTTTGCTTTCTACAGGACAATATTCTACACATAGTTTGCATCCCGTACAGTCTTCTACAGAAATCTGCAAGGTGTAAGCTTCTTTTTCTTTGTCAAATTCTTTTCCTATTGGACCAGTGTGTTTAAAAGTTGATGGCGCTTCATTAAGTAATGTTTTGTCATAAATTTTACTTCGAATAGCAGCATGAGGGCAAATGATAAAGCATTTACCGCATTGTGAGCACAAGTCTTCATCCCATACCGGGATCACATCAGCAATATTTCGTTTTTCCCACTGTGACGTGGAAGTTGGATAAGTTCCATCGATTGGAAATGCGCTTACAGGCAATTCATCACCCTCACCTGCAATAATTTTTGCAATGACATTCTTCACAAATTCAGTGGCTTCTTCAGGTATAAATGAATGTGTTACAATCGTACTTATTGCAAAGTTTGAATAATCAATTTCCTTTAGACTTTCTAAAGCCAGATCAACGGCTTCAAAATTTTTACGGACAACTAATTCACCTTTCTTTGAATAAGTATTTCGTATAGTATCCTTTATATAAGCAGTTGCTTTTTCTTCTGGAATTATTCCCGAAATAGAAAAGAAGCAGGTCTGAAGAATCGTATTTATTTTAGATCCCATTCCGGTTTCGCGAGCAACCTTCGAAGCATTTACAATATAGAATCTCAAGGTTTTGCTTTTTATTTGAAGTTGTACTTTTGCGGGAAGGTGAAACCAGACTTCTTCTGGTTCAAAGCTTGTGTTGAGTAGGAACACAGCACCATCTTCAGCATATTTCAGCATTTCAAATTTCGCAAGATACCTGAAGTGATGGCATGCAATAAAATTTGCAGATCTGATTAAATACGTGGAACGAATTGGTTGAGTTCCAAAGCGAAGATGTGAAACAGTAAGTGAACCTGATTTTTTAGAATCATAAACAAAATATCCCTGAACAAAATAATCGGTGAGTTCTCCGATAATCTTAATAGAATTTTTATTTGCACTTACAGTACCATCTGCACCTAAACCATAAAATATACCACGAAATAGGTGTTGATGTTCAAGCGAAAATGTTTGGTCCCAGTTCAAACTTCTATTGGATACATCATCATGAATGCCAATTGTAAAATGATTTAAAGGAAACTCTTTTTTCATTTCATCAAAAATAGCCTTTACCATTCCAGCTGTAAATTCTTTAGAAGCTAATCCGTATCGTCCTCCGGTAATTTTAGGCAATTGGTTTGGCCAACCTTCATTTATTGCATTTACAATATCCATGTATAAGGGTTCGCCAATACTACCTGGTTCTTTGCAACGATCAAGTACAGTTATTCTTTCTACAGTTGCAGGAATACAACTAATAAAATGAGTAATTGAAAACGGACGAAATAGTCGCACAGTCATAAAACCAACCTTTTCTTTTTTTCTATTTAAATAATCAACCATTTCGTGTACTGCACCGCAACCGGATCCCATGAGTATAATAATATGTTTCGCTTCAGCTGAACCATAATATTCGAATGGATGATAAGATCGGCCGGTGGCCTTTTCAAATGCGATCATCATTGCCTCTACAATCGCAGGAACCTTATCATAGTAAAGATTGCATGCTTCCCTGCTTTGGAAAAATACGTCTGGATTTTGTGCAGTACCCCTAATCACAGGTCGATCAGGAGAAAGTGATCTCATGCGAAATTCATTCAAGGCTTTTAAATCAATCATGGATTTAATGATTTCATCAGAGATCATATTTACACGGGTAAGTTCATGCGATGTTCTAAATCCATCAAACACATTTAAGAATGGAACACGGGAGCGCAAAGCAGCCGCATGTGCAATTAAAGCGAGATCATGTGCTTCCTGGGAATTATTTCCAAACAACATTGCAAAACCAGTTGATCTTACAGCCATTACATCTGAATGATCTCCGAATATAGAAAGTGCATGCGTGGCCAATGCTCTGGCTGCAATATGAAATACAACAGGTGAAAGTTCACCAGCCAACTTAAACATATTTGGAATCATCAACAACAATCCCTGCGAACAGGTAAAAGTTGTTGCAAGC
>JAYVIT010000391.1:0-2370 GCA_043769965.1 Saprospiraceae bacterium | reverse complement strand
CACCCAATTTATAATCCATACTTGTTATAGCTGCATCATCAAATGCGATTGATGCATCAAAAGGAGTCATTTTTAAATCTGATGCTATAGCTTCAGTAGCAGCCGGGCTTTCTTGTTTGGATTTGCATCCAACAATTAGAAATAATAGAAAAGCACTGAATAGGACTATGGATTTGATTTTCATAATTTTTAAATTGAGCTTAAAATTAAGCAAATTTCACATCTGGCCAGAAGATGAATTCGAAAATGAATTGATAAATCGATAGGGGATAAAACAAAAAAACCTCCTTGAGTGGAGGTTTATGGGGTGGATGATGGGGTTCGAACCCACGACCCTCGGAACCACAATCCGATGCTCTAACCAGCTGAGCTACAACCACCATGAGGCCAAAAAGAATACAAAGGTAAATTTTATAGGTGAATTCAATCACACCGACTCTCACACCCAAACTCCTGTCGGATTTGCGGAGGAAGAGGGATTCGAACCCCCGGACCTGTTACAGTCAACGGTTTTCAAGACCGCCGCGTTAAACCGCTCTGCCATTCCTCCAAAGCTCTTTATTTAAAAAGAAGGGCAAAGATAAATTGCCAATGTGAGAATTAGTTAAAAATTCAACCAAATCGATTAACCTTGTTTATCATGTTATTCTTCTTTCTTTCAAATAGTTGTACCCTTCTATGCTTTTAAAAAACAATTCTCGCTTAATCACTTCTGATTTTGTTTCGTATTCTTCTGTGTAATGAATTTTCCACGGTCTACCGCTTTTTGTACTTCGTACTTTACCGGAATTATGCGCCAGAATTCTTTTCGTCAAATCCATTGTTGATCCATAATAGTATTTTCTAGTTGAATCACTATACAAAATGTAAACATTAAATTTTTTCACATGAATGTTCCAATAAAGTAAAAAAACTAACTGCCTTTAGAATGATAGATTATTTTCTAATGTTCGCAAATTCAACCGGACCTCTTACAGTCAATGGTTTTTCCCTTAGGGATCCCTTCGGGGCAAGACCGCCGCGTTAAACCGCTCTGCCATTCCTCCAAAGCTCTTTATTTAAAAAGAAGGGCAAAGATAAATTTTCATTGGGAGAAATAGCCAAATTTCATTGACTTAAGAAGGAAACTCTAACTGATTGCCACGAAAATCTATTAGTTCAATTGACAATTAACCGGTATATCTGCGCTTTATTCTGCTTCACATCAATCAATCTACAAACATATAATCCCGGCAACAATGGGGAAATACTCAAAGGCACAGATGTAATTACATTTTGAATTTGTTGAATCAGCTTTCCATCTAATCCGATAATTTCCAGTTGAAAAGAATTTCCATCAATACCTGAGAAGTTTAATTGATTTCCATTAGTTAAATAAATTCCTTGATTTTTAGCTTTTTCATTTTTGGTATTTGTCGGAATAAAGACCACCGGTGCTTCAATGCGCTCACTCACACACTTTTCATCTTCCGCCCTTATCACCCAATCATAAAAATAATAGAAATAATTATCTCCTTTATCAGAGGTCAGAATCCTCAGTTTGTCTTCTATAAAAAAAGGATAATAAAAATCCTTGTCGCTTCTATATAGCTTTGGACTTTTAGTTCCGTGACTTTCAATATTTTTGGCTTCATTGGTGGTCAGCGAATATGGTTTATTATCAACTGGAATATGGTAGCCTAAATAAATTTGAGATTTTCCTTTACTGAGATGAATCAATGTTTTATTCAACAAAATTCCTTTCGAATCATATAATTCAAATTGTCGCATTCCATGATCATCAGTATATACTGTTACAGAATCCAAAATCAAATCATTGTAGACATTGAACAACATCTGATTATTTATAAAATCTGCATGATACGGTGACGTTTCATAAGTCGGAGTAATAGGTCCACCGTGCACAGAATTATAAGAATGCAAATCAAAAGCTTCTGCCCAAAAGGATCTTGATCCTTTGATTGTATCTGTTATTAAAATCCGACCGACATAAATTGTGGTATCAGAATCTTGTTTTTCATACCAATTAATGTTGTTTTGATTTCCAATTAGTTTGGCAGGCTCACTAACATATACGGTGTCAGCAACCAGGATAGGCAATTCTGGCGCTTTGAATGCAAAGACTTGCAGTGTATCTGAATATTCAGTTTTGCAATATCCTTGAACACTCCCATAATATTCACCTGCTTCAGATACTTCAAGTGATTTTGAATGATCGCCAGTGGACCATTCTACTTGCTCAAATCCGTTAATTTTTAAATCCAAAGCTTCTCCCTCACAAAGTATTTTTGAATAATTGATATTCAATCTGGGTCCAACAACCGGATCAATGACAATTGAATTTGGATTTGAAATCAGAAAACAATTCTG
>JAYVIT010000390.1:0-16389 GCA_043769965.1 Saprospiraceae bacterium | reverse complement strand
ACGCGATTAATAATTGACTGGTGGTTAAGTAAAGGTAAAACACTGGGCTTTTCAAGTAAATTAACGGAACATGCTTTTAAGAATATTAATGTGGATTGGGTAGGAGGAAGAAAATATGCTTACTTATTTTCGCTCACATTGATCATCATTAGTTTTATATCATTTTTTACCAGAGGGTTTGAATTAGGTGTGGAGTTTAAAGGTGGTTATTCATATAATGTAGCTTTTGATAAAGATGTTGATGCAGAAAAATTGAGAAATGTATTGTCAAAAACATTTGAAGGCAATCCGGTTGTGAAAAGTGTGGATACCAAAAATACCTACAACATTACTACTTCATATCTTATCAATGAAACAGGGGAAGATGTTGTGGATAGAGTAAACAAGAGATTATTAGATGGAATCAATGAAGCAACAGGTGAAAGTTTGAATTATGATGATTTTGTCAATCATGAAGCATCAGGGACCCATATTACTGCTTTCAGCAGAGTGGGACCTATAATTGCAGATGATATAAAAGCCAGTGCCTATAAGTCCATTTTCCTTTCATTGATTGTTATTTTTATTTACATACTGTTTCGTTTTTACAAATGGCAATATAGTCTTGGTTCCATTGTAGCATTATTTCATGATACCATTGTTGTGTTGGGTGCATTTTCACTTTTTCATGGTGTCTTTAATTTTGCGATGGAAGTTGACCAGACTTTAATTGCAGCCATCCTGACTGTGATAGGTTATTCGATGAACGATACGGTTATTGTATTTGACCGGATTAAAGAAAACTTAAGCATAGAAAGTGATAAAACAGACAAGGAATTAGTCAATGATGCAATTAATAAGACACTGTCGCGAACCATTAATACTTCTTTGGCGACATTGCTTACGATTATACTATTATTCTTCTTAGGAGGATCAAGTACTAAAGGATTCTGTTTTGCCATGATAGTTGGTATAGTAATAGGAACTTTTTCTTCTATCTGTGTGGCAATGCCGGTGGTAATTGACTTTACAAAAGACTTAAAGTACACTACAAAAAAAATTACAAATAGACTGACCAAACAAGTTGCAAAAGTGTAGTTTGGTTAATTAAAATTAAAATTTGTAAGTTCGCCTTTTAAACCAATCGTTTAAAAGGCGAACTTTTTTATATTGCACTTGTATTAAATTCGTTAATCTTGAGATGAGGAATTTATCCATTAGTATTTTATTTCTATTTTTTGCCTGTTCATATCAAATAAAAATTAAAACCGGAGACCAGGCATATCAAAGCAAGCAATTCGCTGTTGCTCAGAGTTTATATCGAAGTGAATTTGAGCAAACTGAAGACGCCAAAGAAAAAGCATATATAGCATTCCGGATAGGTCAATGTTATAAAAACGTGAGTAATTTCGAACAGTCCCTGAAATGGTTTAAAAAAGCATATGATTTAAATTATGGCTTAAAAGCATTGGAAGAATATGCGTTTGCTTTAAAAAATAACGGTGAATACGAAACAGCAATCTCTGCTTTTCAGGAACTCACCGAAGAACTAAAGAACAGTACGGAGTTTAGAAAAGAAATCACTATTTGCAAACTCAATATTCAGTGGAGAGATCAAAAAAGTGAATATTTCTATATTCTCAAAAAAATGAGTTCTGCAAACGAAAAGGGTTCTGATTATTCCGCGGTTATTTCTCCATCAGGATCAATATACTTTGTATCTGATAGATTGCAGGAAGGGCGGAGTACAAGTACTAAATTTGGATGGACGGGTAGATTTTATTCGGATATTTTTGAATACGAATCTAATCAGGTACATTCTTTCTCAACGGTAATCAATAGTCAGGACAATGAAGGTCCGTTTTGTTTTGACTCTAAAATGAAAACTATATATTTTACTCGTTGTACTAATTCCGGTGAAGCAGAGGATTATTGTAATATTTATTTTTCAGAGTTAGATCATGATGTATGGACAGAACCAGAAATGATTGATTTTGGCTTAGGCGTTTCAAATCAAATGCATCCAGCTCTATATAAATCAGATTCTATAATGGTTTTCTGTTCAGATGCACAAAAAGGAATTGGACAGTATGATTTGTATGTCAGCTATTATATCGATGAATCCTGGTCAGTTGCTGAGAATCTTGGAGAAATTGTCAATTCACCATTGGACGAGAAATTTCCGGTATGGTACAACGACACTTTGTTTTACAGTAGTAACGGCCTTCCTGGTATGGGTGGACTTGATGTATTTAGAACGTACAAATCTTCAGGCGGTAAATGGACACCACCAGCCAATTTAAAACCAAACATTAATTCTGAGGCTGATGATTTTGGTTTTTTTGTGGATACCGCATTTGATAAAAATGATAGTATTTATTTAAAAGCAGTCCTGTCTTCCAACAGAGATCAATCGGATAATGATGAAATTTACAGCGTTGAGCTTAAAAAAAGAGCCGATGCAACGCTAATTAAAAAAACCAAAAAGTTCAAGTGGGAAATTGTGATCAACATTCAGTTTGTTTCACATGAGACATACAAAAGCAATGTAAAACAAATATTGGACTCTGTGGACCTTGCCGAAAAAATCAGTAAGAATACTTTGAGTACTAAAAGTATGACAAAAGTAAGTTTGAAGTTACTGCCATCGGATCAGTATACTTTTCTTGCAAGTAAAAAGAATTTCTTGAATAAGGAATTTAGTTTTGATACTCCTGGTGAACCTGAACTTAGTCGGGATAGTATTTATGTAATGAATTTAGAAGTAGAAATGCTACCATTGATTTATGATGAAGAATTTATACTTCAGGAGTTGTATTATGATTTTGATGATTGGAAAATTAGAAAGGATGCTGTTCCGGCTCTGGAGCGATTGAAATTGTTGTTAGTCGCAAATCCAAATATAAAAATTCTTTTGGGATCCCATACGGATTGCAGAGGAGAAGAAGCTTATAACGAAGTGCTGTCCGCCAAGCGGGCGGAATCTGCGATGGAATGGCTAATCCAACAAGATATTTCATCGTCAAGATTACAATATAAAGGATATGGTGAAAATGATCTTTCTGTCGATTGTAATTGCCAGGATTGTACCGAAGAACAACATCAGCTGAACCGACGAACTACATTTAAAATTATTAAGAATTAATATTGAAAAATTCAATTTCAATTGACTTTGGTCATTTGTTGTTTTGTTACTAAAAATGCTTTTAATATGGTTATTTTTAAATTCATAATTAAGTTGATTTTATTAATCATCCTAATTGCTTTGCGATATGGACTAGGATCGGAAATGTTAAAAAGCTTGGTTGAAGATTCCACTATTGTAAACCCATTATTGGGATTCCTGATTTTTTTAACTTCAATTAATGTGATCATTCGGTTAAGCCAGTTTGTTTATAGAAAGCGCAAGAAGTATGGACACAAGTATTCCGATAATGTGATTTCTGGTTTGCAGAACATTTATTATTTGCTTACTGCAATTGGTGTCGCCTTCATGATTCTTGGCTTTTTTGGATTACAGCCTAAAGAATTATTAACATCAATAAGTATTGTCGCGGCTGCTATTGCAATCATTTCAAAAGAAGAGGTAACCGATATCGTTTGTGGTATAAATATTAGTTTTTCAAGAGATCTTGCAATTGGAGATTATGTCAGATTAGGAGATCAAAAAGGAATTGTAATGGACATCAACATTCATAAAATTGTATTGCTTAATGATAATGACGACATCATTTATATTTCAAACACGAAGGCTTATTATAGCGATATTATAAATTATACGCAAAAAGAAATCCGTAAACACAATCTCGATTTCAGTGTTTCCGCCACATTGCCGGTTTCAAAGATTGAATTTCAAAACCATATTTTTAAAATACTTGAAGAATATAAAACGGAGATTGAAGTCAATTCTAATAATTTTAAAATTATCTCAGTAGAAAAAGATAGTGTCCGGTATAAACTACAATTTAAAATGGATCAGATTAATCCAATACTGGAGCAAGAAATTAAAGCCAGGGTTCTTGAAGAAGTACAAAGGCTGATTCAATTCGATACGAGCAAATCTTAATTTTTAACCAGCGTCTTTTCGTTGCACTAATTCTCCCGGTAATTTTATGGAATGGATTTATCCCTGGTGTTTAGTCACAATATAAACTCCAATCAAAGTAACTGAAGCACCAAGTACAATCCAGATAGTAATACTTTCATCCAGAATTAATACACCTAGAAGAATCGCAAGTATCGGATTGATGTAATTGTGAATGCTTACCAGAGTTACAGGTAAATGTTTTAGACAGTAAATGAAGCAAGAATATGCAATAAGCGAACCAAATACAATTGTATAAGCCCAAATCAAATAATGATTCATCTCGATTTTAAACCCCAGTGGCTTTTCAAGTATTAATGAAATAATAAATACTGGTATTCCACCAAACAACATTTGAAACCCTGCGGATAGAAAAGGAGAATGTTTGTGAGGGCACAATTTACTGTATACTGAACCAACTGACCAGGCTACAATGGAAAGAAGTGTAAACATAATTCCGGCCACGGTAGTAGCTCCTGGATGCATACCTAATTTTTGTACACAAATGATAATGATGCCAAAACTTCCAAGTGAGAGTCCCGTCCAGGTCCATTTGCTGATATGATGTTCAGAACTCGATATCGAAATTAAAAATGCCATGAGAATAGGAGAGAAGGTTGCAATAATAGCGGAGATTCCGCTATCAATATATTGTAATCCATAAATGCCAAGTCCATTTCCGCAACTGATTAACAATAAACCGAGAATCATTTGTAAAAAGATGAATGATTTTTCCGGCCAGACTTCTTTGCGTATTAAAAATAAATAACTTAATAAGATGATACCTGCAATAAGTTGACGGACTGATGTAAAAAACAAAGGAGGCATATGTGTTACACCCAGTTTGTTTGCCAGATAAGTAGTACCCCAGATAATACAAACCAGGATTAAAGCGATGTATGCTTTTTGATTTGTTGTTTTTGTTTGCATTTATTCGGCAGCAATTTCAATTTCAAGTTTATCAAGAGATTCATTTATCCGAAGTTGACAAGACAGCCTGCTATTTTTTTGAAAATTGTGCAAACTATCCAACAATTTGATTTCTTCTTCTTTTTGTTCCGGAAGGATATGAGTCGAATGTATATAGACATGACAACTAGCGCATAATGTAATTCCACCACAAGTGCCTTGAATAGGCAATTCTGACGCACGTAGTAACTCCATCAGACTAAATGCCGGATCATTTGGCAATTGAATCTCATGATTAATTTTCGTTTTGTCTTTTATATAAACAGTAATAAATTCCATGGATAAATTTAATAGTTATCAGTCATCAGTCATCAGTTGAAGAGTTCGGTAGCTTTTTACGTATCGTTTTTTTAGGCCTTTGGTGGTCAACCTGCCGGCTAGCAGGCAGGTGGTCGGTGGTCATCTTAGGATAATCCACTAATTCCTGTCACCGTAGTATATTTAAAACTTGGTTTCTTGCCTTTATGTATTATTTTATATGCGGATTGCATCATTAATGTAGCTTCATGAAATCCACATAAGATGAGTTTTAATTTGCCTGGATAATTATTGATATCGCCTACTGCAAAGATTCCAGGAATATTTGTGCTGTAATCAATTGGATTTACATCAATATTGTTTTTATTTACTTGCAAACCCCAATTTGCTATAGGGCCAAGTTTAGGGCTCAATCCAAATAAAGGAATAAAATAATCAGTCTCTAATCTTACAGTTTGTTCTTCTTTTTTTACTTCTAAGAATTGAAGATGATTTTCGCCTCCCAAGTGACTAACCTCCGCATTAATTATAACATTGATTCTTCCAAGTTTTTGTAGAGATTCCAGTTTCGATACCGATTCTGGAGCACCTCGGAATTCAGTTCTGCGATGGATTAGGGTAAGTGTTTTGCACAGATCAGCTAAATAAATGGTCCAATCCAAAGCTGAATCTCCGCCACCAGCAATGACCACGTTTTTATTTCTATATTTTTCAGGATCTTTTATAATATAATCGACACCGCAATCTTCATACAAATCCAGCTTATCCATTTCTGGTTTCCTTGGCTCAAAACAACCTAAGCCACCGGCGATTAAAATCACAGAACTTCGAATGATCGATTTCCTATTTGTAATAATTTCAAATAAGCCATCTTCCGTTTTTGAGATTTGTTCCGCACGTTCGCCTAATGTAAATCCCGGATGAAAGGGTTCAATTTGCTTCATCAGCTTGCTCACTAAATCCTTTGCAAGAATTTCAGGATAGCCCGGGATGTCATAAATAGGTTTGTTGGGATAGATTTCAGATAATTGCCCCCCAGTCACGGCCAAATAATCAATCAGATGACAGCGCATTTTCAACAGACCTGCTTCAAATACAGCAAATAATCCACAGGGTCCCGCACCTATAATAACAATATCTGTTTTTATGATTTCCATAATCGAGCGGCAAAGCTACTTAAAAACAACCCAAAGGCCAGTTCCTGCGTAGTAGTTTGTTAGTTCCAAATACCATGGAAAAGATGTTAAATATATTTTAATCTTTGTTAAACGAATATCCCAAATTCAAGTCTTTAAATTCATGAATCATTTTATTAATCATTATAAATTCCAAATCAATGGATAGAAGAACCACATTGAGAAAGTTCCTTGGAGCAGATGCCGCGGCCTCAACAGGGACTGTCTTACAGGATGATGCTTTGCCAATAGCTGGTGGACTGACTCCTTATTTTGGTACCTGGAATTATGCAACGGCTGCTCATTTGCTACGAAGGGCAATGTTTGGGCCAACGCATGACCAAATAGTGAAAGCTGTATCAGAAGGTTTGCCAGCAACCTTAGCACAATTGTTAAGTCCAAGTACCTTGCCAGATCCACCAGTTGTCTATTATGACACACCTGTTGATCCAAATGTAGGAAAAGGAAGCTCTTGGGTGACAACTCCTTTGAATCAACAGATACAGGGTAATGTGAATTTTAAGGAAACATCTTTGTATGCCTGGTTAATGGAGCAGATGTTTACAGAGAAAGTATCTTTAACTGAAAAGATGACACTATTCTGGCACAATCATTTTGTGGTATCGAATATCTATGATCCAAGAATGAATTTTGATTACATCACTTTGCTGAGAAAAAATTGTCTTGGTAATTTTAAAAGTTTGGCAACTCAAATTACTATTGATAAAGCAATGTTGATTTATCTCAATGGCAATACGAATAATAAAAATGCTCCCAATGAAAATTATGCCAGGGAACTCATGGAGTTATTTACACTTGGTAAAGGAGAGCTCGCCGGTCCTGGAGATTACACTACTTATACAGAACAAGATGTCGAAGCATTAGCAAAGGCCCTGACTGGTTGGTTTGTATACACCAATAGAAATGATCCCACAGTTTATCCAGAAGCTAGATTCAATTCAAATGCTCACGATGCAACCTCAAAACAATTATCGCACAGATTCAATAATAAAGTAATTGTTACTACAGGATCTGGAATTGAGAGGGGGAAAACAGAATATCAAGAAGTAATTGATATCATCTTTCAAAAAAGAGAAGCAGCAACATTTATTTGCAGGAAACTATATCGATATTTTATTTACTACAAAGTGAATGCAAGTATAGAAAATGAAATCGTAGAAGGATTGGGAGATATACTCATTGCTAATAATTTTGATATCGCTCCAGTTGTAGAAGCGCTTTTAGGTAGTTCTCATTTTTATTCAGAAGAAGCTCTTGGTTGTATGATTCGTCCACCATACGAGTTTGTTTTTAATACAGTGAAAGCGATGAAGTACGTTCCACCAACCGATCTTGCTGAAAAGTATAATGCTTATTTATTCTTTTATCGCAATACCACCGGTATGCAGCAGACGTATTTTGATCTTCCAAGTGTTGCTGGCTGGACACCTTACTATCAGGAACCAAGTTTCCATGAAATTTGGGTGAACTCAGTGACTCTTCCATTGCGAACAACATTTACAACCGGATTTGCAAATCGTGCAGTGAGGATTCGGAATGTTGCTGGTATGGCCGGTTTGGAATTAGCAATATATGTAAGTGGATTTTCTAATCCAGGTTCTGCCACACAATTGATCGATGATGTGGTTGCACATTTGTTGCCACAAGCAATTTATCAAAATCAAAAAGATTATTTGAAGACAAAATTGTTAGGAGCAAATACGGAAGCGCAATGGACCACCATGTGGAACAATTATAAAAATAATCCTACGAATACTCAAGCAAAGACAGCAGTTGAAACGAGACTCAAACCATTGTTTGTTTCTTTATTATCCATGCCTGAATATTATTTAAGCTAAAATTCTTTTACAATGAAAAGAAGAAAATTTTTACAAGTCAGTTCATTGGCATCAGTGCCAATCCTTATAAACGGCATTCCAGTTAGTGCTGTAGCAAGAAATTCATTTCTGGATTTTGTAAGTCCTGATAATGATAAAATACTGGTTCTAATCCAGATGACAGGTGGTAACGATGGACTCAACATGGTTCTACCACTAGATCAGTATTCCAATCTGGCCAAAGTGAGAAGTAAGATTCTCATTCCGGAAGCGCTTGGTGTCAAACTTCGGGATGATTTAGCATTACATCCAGTAATGACCGGATTAAAAAGTCTATATGACGATGCTAAATTAAAACTTGTGCAATCGGTGGGATATCCTGATCAAAACAGATCGCATTTCAGATCTACTGATATATGGACCTCTGGATCAAGTGCATCTCAAGTAGAACCAACGGGTTGGCTTGGTAGATTTTATAATCAAAATCACTCGAGTTACCCGACAGGCTATCCAAGTTCTGATAATCCGGATCCACTTGCAATTACAATTGGTTCTTTGGTTTCTCAAACTTGTCAGGGTCCAATAGCGAATTTTAGTTTAGCTATCAATGATCCGGCTACATTAGCACAATTGACTGAACCCGCTTTCCCTCCATCATTACCTTCGACCAATTATGGCAATGAGTTAAAATATTTAATAGAGACTTTAAAGCAAACCAACGATTATACTGATGTGATTAAAGATGCTTATGCTGCAGCTGGAGGTACGATTGCAACCACTGGGAACAGACTACTTGATCAATTAAATGTAGTGGTACAGTTAATAAAAGGTGGCATGAAAACAAAAGTATATGTGGTAAATATTGGCGGATTTGATACACACAACTCACAATGTGATCCAGTTGATCATGAAATCGGTGATCATGCTGATCTATTAAAACAACTCTCAGATGCCATTGCTGGATTTCAGGCAGAAATAAAAAAAGCTGGTGTGGAAAAGAGAGTAATGGGAATGACCTTTTCTGAATTTGGAAGAAGAATACAAGCTAATGATTCAACCGGGACAGACCATGGTTCAGCTGCTCCGTTATTCATATTTGGGCATTGTGTAAATCCTGGTATTCTTGGTAACAATCCAACTATCAATGAAAGACCTGCTAATGACGAGGGTGTAGCTATGCAATATGATTTTAGATCGATATATGCGTCCATTTTGATTGATTGGTTTGAAGTGTCGTCATCAATTGTGAGTGATATTTTATTCAAAGAATTCCAGAAATTACCAGTTGTTGATGGTTGTGCACCAACTTCAGTAAGCGATTATGATAGAGACTTCTCGTTGGATTTTGAAACATATCCAAATCCGGCTTCTGATTATTCAAATATCAGTTTTGAATCGAGGAATGAATTCATTCGCATTAGTTTATTTAATTCTTTGGGATCTGAACTGAAGGTTTTGCATTCAGGACGAATGACTGATGGCAAACACACCATCAAATTGGATACTCAGGAATTAACTGCCGGAAATTATTATGTTCGAATAGCTTCCGAAAGTGCTCAAAAAACCAAAGCACTGATTAAGCTTTAATAAGCTGCATCGCCATAAAAAAGTTATCAAATCCCGGATGAAAGTCCGGGTTTTTGATTTTATATGCATATTGAACCAATGAGGCATTCAGATAATACACTGAAGTATTATTATTGCAGTTCAATTCTAATAAATGATTAATAATTCTCCATCATTACTAATTCTTGCAGCCGGCATGGGCAGTCGATACGGTGGACTTAAACAGTTGGATGAATTCGGACCTAATGGAGAAACTATTATAGACTATTCCATTTATGATGCCCTTGATGCCGGATTCAAAAAATTGGTTTTCATCATTCGCAAATCATTTGCCGACGAGTTTATCGATCGGATGGAGTCGAGATGGAAGGATCAAATAGAAATGGATTATGTATTTCAGGAATTAGATCTCCTTCCGAATGGATTTGTATGTCCAACTGAAAGGACCAAGCCATGGGGAACAGGACATGCGGTATGGGTAGCCAAAACTGCTATTCATGAATCATTTGGAGTAATCAATGCAGATGATTTTTATGGACGGGATGCAATGAAAGTGCTCTTTGAATATTTAGCAAAAAAAGATAAATTTGCAGTTATCGCTTATTTATTGAAGAATACTTTATCTGATCATGGTGCAGTGAACAGAGGCGTTTGTGAAGTTGATGAGAATGGATTTCTGCATAAAATTAATGAGCGTAAAAATATTCAAAGAGCTAAAGACATTTTTTTTGAAAGCGAAGGAGTACGCAATATACTCAAGCCTGAAACACTTGTATCCATGAACATGTGGGCATTTAGAGAAAATTATTTCGATTGGGCAGAAGCTTATTTTTCAGATTATCTTAAAAAAGAAATAAACAATATGACTTCCGAATTTTATATTCCAGATCTCATACAATATTTAATTGATACTGAAAACCTGAAAGTAGATGTACTTAAATCCAAATCCAATTGGATTGGTGTAACTTATAAAGAGGATAAACCTTCTGTAAAAGATGCATTCCAAAAAATGATTCAAGAGGGATTGTATCCAAGGAATCTATAAGGATAAGCAGAAAAGCGGAAAACGGATAACAGTAAATCCGAAAGAATTAGTAATCATTAAGTGGAATTCAGTAATCAGTAAATAGTTGGTGGTTGTCTACGTCTGTGGTCAATGGTCTGCAGTCGGCGGTAATATTGGGCATCAAATTAATGTATATTCAATTTATTTTTAATATATTTGCTACTGAAAAAGAGCATTGAATGAAAAAATTCGACCTTTTTAAGAATTGGCTTTCAAGCTTATTAATACTTTGGGCTTCTGTTTCTCTATTACAGAGCCAGTCAAATTTTATTTTACAGAATTATCTGGACTCTTCATTTCATACGGAATGCCTCTACTTGAAGTATGAGAATGAATTGAATAGGTATATTGACAACAAAGTATTCAATGAACAATGGTCTTTGAAGACGCGATCCAACAATGGAAAATTTGAATTGCGGATTTATGTAGATACAAGTTATGAAAGAAGACGAACTGGAGTTTATAACCGAAACGATAGTGTCATTTTTTATTTAAATAAATTGGTCGATAGTGTAGAATTGTTGTTTAATGTTGCTGCACCAAATTGGGATGTAGATATAGAGACTGATATTCTTTTCTTCGATACACTAACACCATTTTCTTATGGTGCGAGTGCTGCAGAAACATTAATCAATTTTTATAATTGGATCGACAGTCAGGGATATCCAGGCAATGATGATAATTACGTTTTCTATTCGGGCAACTATACAAATCAGGGAATATCCTTTGTCGGAGAATTGTGTTCACCAGGTGGCTCCATGATGGGATATGTGAATAGTTTTATTCCTAATGTGGATCTTTCAAGTCATGAATGGCTTGGTCATGCTGCAAATTCATTGCATTACAATACAGAAGTGAATATCATGAATTCGTTCGCCGGCCGTCCTTGGAACACACCAAGTTTAGTAGTTATTGAAGATTTTCTTGACAATCAATCCTGCATTGCAAATGCCCAGCCCCCATTAGCAATTTCATTTGAATCATTTACAGTTAATTTGATCGAAAACAAAGTGATGCTTAACTGGAATTTTGATTCTCCTGACGAAGTAGATTTTTTTCAATTCAACGCAGGAGTCAAAACGAGGATTGGCGGGAGATAGCAAGCGAAAAGAAGAATCAATATTATATAGACAAACTTGAGAAGGAAGGCCCTTGCTATTATAGAATTCAGGCGAATTTATCGAATCAGAAAAATATTCTAAGTGCTATTAAATTTATTAATTATTCAGATGGTGAATCGATTTCAATTTCCGATACAAGAATAATAAATCCAAAAGCTAAACTTGTTTGTATTAATGATTTTTCAGGCAGGCAGCTATTGCAATCAAGAAAATTAAGTATTGATATAGCAAGCTTAAAGAAATACCAAAATATCCTAATCCAGTATGATCAGAAAATGATTAAATGGACAATGCAAGACTAAGTTTACACCATATTATTGTAATCAATCAAAAAGGATTCATGGAGTTGGGAAAGCAGATCATCGTTTTAGGATTTATCCTTATTGTCATTGGAATAATCTGGATGATATTCAAAAAGCATTTAAATTGGCTAGGAAATTTGCCCGGTGATCTTAGCTGGGAAAATGGTAACACTAAAATTTATATTCCAATCGCAACGATGTTATTGATAAGTTTACTAATCAATATTTGCTGGTGGATGTATAAATGGTTGTTTAAGTAACTACCAACTTATATTGTCATCTTTTGGCTCTTCTTTGTTTTCTAATTTGGAGTTTTCCCATTCTTCATCTCTTTTGGAAAATGCTTCATAATCAAAATCGGGTAAGTAATTTGTCTTTACTTCATTGACTACTTCCTGCAAGTTTTCCAGGAAACGATTAAAGTCTTCTTTATAGACAAAGATTTTATGACGCTCATAACCATCTCCATTAAATTTTCGTGTGCTTTCTGTAATGGATATGAAAAAATCGTTGGATTTGGTTTTGCGAATGTCAAAAAAATAGGTTCGCCTTTTGCCGGCACGCAGCTTCTTTGAAAAAATATTTTCAATATGTTTTTCGCTTTCCACAGGTCAAGATTTTAGTAATATTACTGTAAAAATAATAGAATTTGTAAGAAAGTCAATAGCCCGCCTTATTTTCAATATCGTGTAAATGACTAAATAAACCATCCTCAGCGAGAAGGGACTGATAGTTACCATACTGAACCAGCTTGCCATGATCTAAAACTGCAATAGCATCCATGTGCTGTGTTTGCTTGAGTCGCTGGGTAATTAGTATTAGGGTTTTGCCTTTCAGATCCAAAAGAAGCTGCTCGATAATAGCTTGTTCAGTCTCAGAATCTACCGCCGAAAAGCAATCATCAAGAATGACAATGGGAGCCTTCTTTACTATGGCCCGTGCTAGGCTTATTCGCTGTTTCTGACCACCGGATAGGTTTACCCCGCGTTCCCCAAGTATGCTTTGGAAACCAGATTGAAGTTCGCTGATTTCTTGGTCAACCGATGCGATTTTAGCTGCATTTTGAGCTTCTCCTGAATTTTGATTGTTGATCCCTAATTCAATATTAGCTTCAATACTGTCAGAAAATAAAAAAACATCCTGTGGAACATACGCGATATTCTCCCTGAGGTCCTGTAATGAAAGATCTTTGATGTCAATGCCTCCAATGCTGATTTTTCCCTCGTTAGGGTCATACATCCTTAGCAACAATTCTGCAATGCTTGTTTTTCCTGAGGCTGTTTTACCTACAATTGCCAATTTTGAACCATATGGCAGATTAAGGTTTAAATCTTTAATTGCTTTAATTCCGGAGTCAGGATAAGCAAAAGAAATATTTGTAAAATGTATATCCGGTTTGTCGATAATACCTTTTGCATTTTGAGGCGATGAAATTTCAGGCTTTGTATCAAGAAAATCATTTATTCTCTTCTGGGAAGCTTCTGCTTGCTGAATGATAGATACACACCATCCCAAAGCTGATACGGGCCAGGTCAGCATGTTTACATAAATTACAAATTCTGCAATATTTCCAGCGGTCACTGTGCCATTGTAAACATTCAGACCACCTACGTATATTGTAATTAATGTACTTAGCCCAATAAGCAAGAGCATTGAAGGGAAAAAGAGAGCATCGATCCTGGATAATCCCAGATATAAATTCCGGTACGTGGCTGCATTTTGTTCCAGATCTTTCTTCCAAAAATTTTCTGTGGCATATGATTTAATGATTCGTATTCCACTAAAAGATTCCTGACTAATTGTAGTGAGTTTTGCAAGTTGTTTTTGGATCAGTTCACTTTTTTTATTAATCTTGTTACTTACCCAATATATGATAAATGATAAAATAGGCAGTGGAAGTAGTGTATAAATGGAAAGCATAAAATTCACTTTGAACATCGTAAAAATCACAATGACTACCAGACTGATTAAATTGATTCCATAAAGTATAGCCGGTCCGAGATACATTCTGACTTTATTGACATCTTCAGAAATTCTGGACATCAGGTCACCGGTTTTGTTTCTTTTATAAAAACTGGTATCGAGTTTCAAATAATGTTCGAATATATTTTTTCTCAAATCATATTCAATCAATCTGGACATTACAATAATGGTTTGACGCATCATAAACATAAAGAGTCCCATCATCAGTGCAAATCCAAAAATGTACAAACCAAATTTCATCAACTCTCGGCTTAATACCTCAGCATTTGCTGCACTTCGATCGGTATTGATGTATTCGATGATGCGATTTAAAGCCTCTCTTATTGCCTGTGGTTGCAATACCCTGAATACATTCGATAAAACTACAAACAGAATTCCAAGCAACAACTTATTGCGGTACTTGAGAAAATAGCGATTTAAAGTAAATAAATGTTTCAAATAGGCGTATTTCGAGGCAAAGCTAAAATAGATTCCTTTATTTAGGGATTTCAATTTTTCTATACCTTTATGCTTAAATCAGATCGATGAACAGAAGGATAACATTAGATGAATTTATTGTACAGAATCAATCCATACAAGGCAGGGCTTCCGGCGAATTCACTGGTTTGCTAAGACACATAGGCATTGCTGCAAAAATTGTCAATAGAATTGTGAACAAAGCAGGTTTAATGGAAATACTTGGTTTGGATGGAAATATTAATTCATCCGGCGATGCTGTTCAAAAATTGGATATTTATGCCAATGAATTAATGATTGAATATTTAAAAAATTCCGGTTTGTGTGCTGGTGTTGCTTCTGAAGAATTGGATGAATTTATTTCATTCCCAGGTGAAATTCACAAGAAGAATAAATATGTTGTGGTCATCGATCCACTTGATGGATCTTCCAATATAGATGTAAATATTAGTGTAGGAACAATTTTTGGTATTTATAAAAGATTGTCTTCTGAAGATGAACAACTTCAACTGTCAGACTTCCTTCAACCAGGTACGGAACTTGTGGCATCAGGATATGTATTGTATGGAACTTCTACGATGTTAGTCTTTACTTCAGGTTTCGGAGTAAATGGATTTACTTATGATCGTGGGATAGGTGAGTTTTGTTTAAGTCATCGAAATATTAAAATCCCACCAATTGGAAATAATTATTCAATCAATCAGGGATACTTCAGACAGTTTAATGCTGGAATACAAAACTTTCTCAATAAATGTTCTGATCAGAATATGATGTTGCGTTATGTTGGATCTATGGTTGCTGATGTGCATCGTACCCTATGCCTTGGTGGTATCTTTTTATACCCTTTGACGACTAAAAATCCGGAAGGAAAACTCAGAATGTTGTATGAATGCAATCCAATGAGTTTTGTTGTAGAGCAAGCAGGTGGCATAAGCATAGACGAAACAGGAAGAAGAATTATGGAAACTCCAGTTACATCATTGCATCAAAAATCGTCTGTGATTATTGGTTCAATTGAGAATATAAATTCCGTGTTGCCATTTCTTGCCTGATCTTATTTCTCAAAACTAAGATAAACAGAAATTCTACTGATCCAGTTGGAATCCAATGCTTCTACTTTAAATAAGTCTTGTGTATTCTCGAATGCCAGATGTTGTTTTCTGTATTCGCAAATAACTCTTGCTTTTGCAGCACCAATGTATGGATGACTTTTTAAAGAATCGCAATCCATTACATTGATTTTAATTCTCTTTACCTCTCCACTTATTGTAATCTTTGATTGTATTTTTTGAATTGTGGAATCCTGAAGACCATATATTTCTGATAGTTGCGATTTATTTGTAAAGCCTCCAAGTATATTTCTGTATTTAATTATTCTGGCAGCTAATTTATCACCAATTCCCGGCAAGGAGACGAGCTCATCGTGCACTGCAGTATTTAAATTTAGTAGAAGTGTGTTTCTGGTTTTAGATTTTACCTTAAGTTTATTAACATTATCTAGTTCTGTAATTCTAATATACGGTTCAATGTTTTTAAAGAGAATTTCATCTATGCCATAGATTTTACCGAATTGCTTAGATGTGCGAATTTTA
>JAYVIT010000389.1:0-2010 GCA_043769965.1 Saprospiraceae bacterium | reverse complement strand
ATTTTAAAAATTCAGCCAGCTCTTTTGAAATGAAAGTTACGTTTTTAAAAAACGAAAGTTCAAATTTCATGAGATTATTAAAAATGACATTCACTATTTTTGAAGGTTCTACATAACTGGTGCGGACGTCAACAATCATATTCAGTTTCGGAAAAAGAATACGAAGAATGCTACAAAAGACCGTATAACAAATAAATACGCAGTCATATTTATGCGTTTTAAATTCCTTTATACAAGCCTTATAAAATTGTATGTGCCTGAATAAAATATTTCCTTTGCATGGGATATAAATGACATTTACATTTTCAGCAACGATTTCTTTTTTTCCCTGGTGACAGCCAATATAGGTGACGTTCATGCTCTTGCTTAAATGCTTTGCATAATAATAGGCATCGGTATGATAACCGAATTGGCTGATGTCAACATAAAGCAATTTGAGTTTTGAATGGGTCATGTTTATTTGTCTAATAGATCCAATGCTTTCTGAATAATTACTTTCCAGGAAAATTTTGATATAACCCTTTGATGTAAATTTTCCTTTAAAACTTTTCGCAGATCTATATTAGTCATCAATTCTTCGATAGCAGTAAGAAATTTCTTACGGTCAAGATCAGGTAAAACAAACCCAAGTTGATCATCTGTAATTACTTCTTTTGTTCCTCCCTTATCTGTAGCAATAACTGCACACTTTGAAAAACCACCTTCTAAAATCAAAGTGGGTAATCCTTCCGGATAGTCTGATGGAATCAACAACACATCCGTGTATGAAAGAAGATTCATCACTTCAGCATGATCAAGTTTACCCAGGATGAAAATATTTTCATTGTTGTATTTTACAACTTCTTCAAACAATGCACCTGTGCCTGCTACAAAAAGATAAGCGTTCGGATACTTTTTTATAAATTCTTTGAAAAGATCGAGAATAAAAATAATTCCTTTTTCTTTAATTAGCCGTCCCGCAAATGAAAATATGACTGAATCTCCAGGCAGCTTGTATAATTCTCTATAATTTATTTTACTTGTATTATCATACTCGGCATCGATACCATTATAGATCACTCCACTGGCTTTTATCCCGAAATGCAGTAGCCAGCGGTTACAAGCTTCAGAAACACCGAAATAAAAAGGCTTGAAAAATGTTTTTTGGAACCATGTAAGTACATGTTCCATTATGATCCATATCCGATCTAATAGATAACTACCAGTTTTGATATGACCCGTTCCGTGTTCAATAATGATGGCGTTGCTATTTCCTTTTCTTGATAAAAACAATCCCAAGATTGTAGTCAGGTAAAACCTGGTATTGAGAATGAATACTGAAAAATTATTTTTCCTAAACTCTTTTATTAATTTACGATACTCCTCTGAAAAAATAGCCGGCACCGGATAACGACTATGTAGCATTTTCAAAACAGGCAACCGGTAAATGATAATATTATCCATCATTTCAATTCCTGGTTTGGATCCAACTGCACTTGTCAATATCACCACTTTACATCCTTCCTTCACCAGGTATTTTGCCATATTTTCAGAATACCGTTCCACTCCACCAAAATGCGGATAATAATAAGCGGAGCTAATGCAAACCATTTTATTTTGGTTCATCCCTGGAGATGCTTTTCCTGATGTTGGAAAGTTGTTCTGCAATCAGTCCTAATAGAAAGAAAATGATTCCAGCAAAAATACCAAGCAAGCTACCGACCGAAACACCATGTCCTTTAATTAATATTGGTAATCCAACAGCCAGTCCTACTATCATAAATACAAGAGCCAAGGGCAAAAAGATTTTTGCCGGATTAAACAGGATGACGACGTTGATAATTTCCATCACCGTTTGAAAAGCAGTTTGCATTCTAATCGTGCTCACCCCTTTTAATCTAGGATTAATGGTGATCGGCTCTTCAATAACCAAATGCCGGTTACTAATAAAAATCAATGTAATGATATCGCTGTAAGACATGGTATCCGGAGCAAGATGTATGTATTTCTTTGCAAGATCGGTTCTGTATA
>JAYVIT010000388.1:0-4188 GCA_043769965.1 Saprospiraceae bacterium | reverse complement strand
ATGCAAAGGTTGAATGTCCGGATGGATATGCCGGGAATGGAGGTGTGAATCCAAGCCATGGAATTTTAAAATTAGGATCAAACACTCTATTGATATATGTCACCGGTCTTTCAACATTGTATTTGTATTTATTGTACCATGCATTTACGGCAGCTTCATTTTCTGCCAAACCCAATTGTGCAAACAACACACAAGTTGTTTCGAGATTAAAATTTTCTTTATCTACAATTTGGTCAGCTATGGCAAACATTCTGCCAGGAGGACTAAAGGTCCAACCTACTCGATCATCGCT
This sequence comes from Saprospiraceae bacterium, assembly GCA_043769965.1. Taxonomy (GTDB): domain Bacteria; phylum Bacteroidota; class Bacteroidia; order Chitinophagales; family Saprospiraceae; genus Vicinibacter. Next base: position 3,896 of record JAYVIT010000388.1, on the reverse strand, counting down.
CCAGAATTCAGCCATGTGCTCCATCTCACCTTTAGGACTTTTCTTAGCGATATTGGTTAATACATACATTTCATAAGCCTGAGCATAGATGACTGAATTGGTATCAGCGTCGCAATCAAAAGGCGATATCAAGGCATCCAGATCAGATTGCGATAATGCAAATCGTCTTACTTTACCCCATTGTGAATACAATCCACGATCTGCAACGGCAAGATCTGTAGGTACCCAATCACAACCTTGTGCATTAACTGCTACTGGAAATGGATTCAAATGCGCGTTGTGTCCTACAGCATCAGTTGTAGAATATCTCCAAATCGCTGCTGCGACTTCTCTTCCATGAGCTTCTGAATTGGCAATAACGCTTTCATTCACAGTATTCCTGTATCTGGCTTTTAACTCTTGCTCCTTAATGGAAGCGGTATTTAAAAAATCTGATTTGTTCAAAATATTTCCATTTTTATCCTTGAAAGTTACCGTTTCGAAAAACCGGACCATCAAGTAGCTATAAGATGCATTGATCACTTCGGGCCAATACAAATTGGTTTTTGGTTTTGGCATATCCGGTATATTCAAGCGATATTGCAAAGTTTGGTAATCGGGCATTCCACCAAGGCATGCTTCATAGGCACTCAGGCCCATATAGGCCATGGCACGTGGTGCAGGACCAGGCCTGAAAAAAGCTGCATACCGGTCCAGTTCCAAAAATACACCAACCCATTCATGATATACATCATTTGGTTGGGATTTCATCAGATCCACCTGGTTCTCACCGGGTACTTCTGATTCATTACAGGACATCGTTGCTCCCAAGACCAAAACGAGACCCAAAAACAATAAACGAAATGAGACTTTCATAGGTATAAATTTTAATTAATAATTTAAGAGTTTTTTATCTTAATTAGGCAAAAATAAATCTAATTCTTCTTTTACCAAATTATTAGGATTTAATTTTTGAAAAATTAAATTAAGGAATTTCTAAGTTCTTATGTCCTTCATCGTAATAGTAATGCAAGACCAATTCTAAATTTGACTTGTTTAATTTTCAGATAACATGTATTTCAAAAATCGCTTGAAAGCGGACCACTGATAATAGACTGAACTTCATTTCGAAGTTGGTCAATATGATCCTTATTTAATCCTGTTGTAATAATTGGCGCATGGATGACTACTTTTGATATTCCAGGTCCAGCTTTTCCTTTCCATAGCCCACTTCTCTGGAGTCTTTTCCAGTTTGTCACAAATGTCACTGGGAGAATAGGTATTTGTTTTTGAATTGCTATGGCAAAAGCACCTGACTTAAATGGCGCAAGCTTTGGAACATGCTTTGAAATTGTACCTTCAGGAAATATCATCAAAGGATGGCCACGGTCAATTTCCTGAATCATTCTTTTTAATGCCTTTATTGATCCTGTCTTACTTCCCCTATCCACCAAAATATTCATTCCAGAGGTATAGTAAATATGAAATAATGGCCATTTCTCAATTTCTTTTTTACCTGTAAAGACAAAGTAGTTGTGAAATAATACGTAAAGGCAGGGAATATCTAAATATGAACTATGATTCGGACAAATGATAAAGGATCCGTATTTCGGAATATTGAGTCTGCCTTTAATTTTCATATAAACACCCGCAAAAACCAAAAGCAAATAAGCTTGTATTCTCATCACCACAAATGCTTTTGAGAAACGCGAGGAATTAGATAGTAGAAAATAGAGTATTGGATACAATAGGATAAGTGAAATCGCAAAAAACAAAAAGAAGTAAATTTTATAAATGATGCGAATAGGGAAAATAAAATACTCTATCATAAAAATTTTATTCCTCTTCCATTATTTGAATTTAACATAGAAAACTTAGTCTTTTCATATTAAAATGATTACTGCCATTTTAGGCAACCCAATTCCAAATTTTAACATGTATCCTCAATGCGCCATTGGAACAATAGCCTCCTGTCTCTTCCTGTTCAACCTGATGCCATTTTACCTGTTGAATTACCTTTACATGTTGCTTTGTACCCGATTATCAATTATATATTGATCATTCAAAAACTCAAGTTCCAGTTCAGCATCATAAAGTGCTTTTAAAAATTGCTTTTGATTCGACCCAGAAAATAAAATCAATTGGAGATAATATTTGATTCCACTTTTAAGGTTTTTATAATACGTCTGATAGTATTTCTTTTTTTTGGAGAACTGTCCGGTTAAGTTATCATCATTCAACTGCTCTTTGAGGTAATCAATATACAATTGTAACTCGGTAATAAACATATGGGGTCTGTTAGGATTGGTAAGAATATTTCTTCTTCCATAAATATGGTCCGTCATCGTTTGTAATGAAACAACTTTTGAGAAATTTATTATATTAGGCCCGGGACAGATCGTCACCGCATTCAACTTCTTAATAAAAGTTTGTTTGTATTTTATTGCAGCAGCATTGCTCAATCCTATACATAAACACTCCTTATCCAATACGCCTTTTAATTGCCGCCTATACTCTGTTTCTGAAAGATCGAGAGTTTTCAATAGTGCTATTTTTAACTTTTGATATTTATGTGATGCTGTACAGATGGACTCTTCCGTAAATTCAGTATTAAAAGCCAGATGTTTTTCAGTGCAAGGACTTCCGGGATTTCCACTTTTTATTCGCAACAACTTTTCTTTTTCCGCACTGGTCCCTTTTAAGTAAAAGAATCGCACACCTAAAGGAGAATTTTTGCTCAATTCAATATCCTGTGATTGAGCTCCACACAATAATCCCAGTGTTTCTTCATCAACAGTAGTCGCTTCTGGTACCAACAAAAAAGGCGTTCCCCAACCTGTGCTATCAATATTATAATGCTGGTGTAAAAAAACATCTTCTTCATGCGTACCAATACCTCCCTGGGCGGATATTATCATTGGGGGATGCACCAAAATTGTACTATTCTTTTTTTTCTGTAGTGTAATCTTATAGATTTCAAAAAGCGTATCAATCAGTTCCCGTTTATTTAGTTTAAATTCTTCCAGTATTGGACCCATCAAATGACCCTCTGTTGCAAACGCATGACCCCCGCAATTTAATCCCGATTCAATCCTGAACTCACTAATCCAAATACCTTTCTTAGCTAAATATTTTCCCTGAATTAATGCAGAACGATAATCACTTACCTTTACCGTAACTTTTTTCTTAAACTCGCCTTTTTCATCTATATCAAAAGCCGTGCAATCTTCCAGATAATTATACAAACGAGGATTCATGCCTGCAGAAAAAACAACTGAAGAATTACTAAGCTTACTATTTATATACCCTCTGAGTGCAGCTATCGCATCAGAACCATTTTCCAATAATTCACCACGCTTATTATAATTGTTTCTGTCTGCTTTTGTCATAATGTTGACATCGATACTACCAGGATGTATCTGAGTCCTGAGATATTCTTCCATTTTTTTCTTTTCTGACAGAATACTTACATTTATCATTTCTAAGTACAAATGTTTTAGAACACTGTCATCCGGTAACATTTCAAAATACTTCACTATTTCAGAACCAGTTTCAAAGGCGGCGCTTTTCAGTCTTTCAATCTGTGTCTGTACAATTGTATTTATCAGATTGAGGTAATCTGTAATTCGCTTTGCCCTAAAATCTTCTTCATGAGAAGTGATTGGGAAATATTCCTGGTCGATAGTCGGATAATAATGTTTCCTCATCATCTCTATTAACCTGTCTTCAACAATAGAAATAACAGAGGAAATACCAAACCGGGCCACTTTAATTGGCGTATCAATGGTATATGCTAAACCCATTACCGGAATATGAAACTTATGATATGGAGTATAATTCATGAAATGCAATAATTATATTAAAACCTATACATGTGACATCTGCATGTTTCTTCTCTCTATTCAAAGAAGAAACAG
>JAYVIT010000387.1:0-12858 GCA_043769965.1 Saprospiraceae bacterium | reverse complement strand
GTCAATTGAAGATGGTTGTTCCAGATATGTCGAGACAAGGTTAATCAATACTGCTACCGATTCCTAATTTTCAGTGTTATATTTTTGATTTGAACTAATAAATCAGGGTTTACCCTGATAGATATTGCAACATGTACTATAAATTATTGCTACTTGTTGCAATTTTTAATTAGCATAAATACTATTTTATAAAAATAGAAATACATTTAATCCTTTTGTCTTAAACAATTCTACGATTTCATACTTGTGGAAATTACTTATTCGAATGCTTGTTTTCTGCAAATATTTAAATAAAATCATGTTTTTTCTAAAACGATGAATGCATGAAATTGAAAAACTTAAGTGCAGAAGCTGCATATACTTGGAAAAAAATTGACCGAAAAATAATTTATGAAATCAATACTTCGCAAGAACATTCAAGAACTCCGCCATTCCCTTAGTCAAATTCCTCCTCGAATATCTCTCCACACTTTCATATTTAAACTGACCATTTTTATGTGTATCAAAAACGAGTTGTAAATTCTTACTCAAAGTTCCTTCATCATCAAAATCTGCATTGTAACCCGATTGGGTTTCATTCAATATTTCTACAAGATCGCTGTCCACTGGTGAAATAGAATAGATTGGCTTTTTAAGATACAGGTATTCAAAAAACTTTCCGGTTATTACTTCAGGATGTGCAGGAACTCCAATCAATAATAATATATCTGCTGATGAAAGATGTTTTTGCAATTCACTATGCGGAATTGAAGGAAGCACATTCAAAGTTGACTTAAGTCCGGAATTCTCAATTGTATTAATTATTGTTGGATCCACATTACCGATCATCCACAATTCAAATTTTGATTTGAGATCTGGCCGCGTTGATAAATAGTCATCCAATATTTTCCAAAAGAGAATTGGATTTCTGTCATGGCTTAATACTCCTGCACAAAGCATCCGGATCTTGTCATCTTTCCTTTCTGCTTTTACAATTTCAAATTCTTCATAACCGTTTGTGATGACTTCGATGTCTCGATTTAATGTTTCCTGAAATCCGGATTTACAATGTTCACTCACAGTAACCACAACATTTGCTTCTTTCAAAACACTGCGCTCCATGTTGAGATGAATTTTTTTTGCAATTGCCGACATATGCATTTGATTAAAAAAATAAATCTTTGTCCAGGGATCTCTGAAATCAGCCAACCAGGGAATGTGTAATTTGCGTTTGAGATTCCGTGCAATCAGATGCAAACTTTGCGGAGGTCCGGTACTTACAATGACACCCACAGGATGTTCTTTCAAATATTCAATTAGAAAATTCACTGAAGGTCTTACCCAAAAAATTCGCGGATCTGGTATAAATACATTGCCACGTATCCAGAAAAATAGCTTTCTAAAAAATCCAGCATCCTTACTATCAGCAAATATTGTTGGATTGACTTTTTGTTTTTGCCCGGATAGCTTTCTATAAAAATCATAGGGCTCTACTATAGGTCTCCTGATCACTTCTACTCCTTCCGGTATATGTTTGCTCAATCCTTCATCAGCATACGGATACTCTCCGTTTTCTACCGTGTATACAATTGGTTCCCAACCATATAACCGCAGGTATTTTACAAAATACAACCAACGCTGTACGCCGGAACCCCCGGATGGAGGCCAATAATAGGTGATGATGAGTACTTTTTTCAGAGCGATGAAGACTTTCAACTGCCAAACAGCCTTCGCAAAATTAATTAATAAGGCTGTACTCTAAAGCCTCATTCTCTCCAAATCATTACCTTTACCACAATTATTATGTGTGGATTAGCAGGAATATTCCATTTGGATGGATCACCCATTGACAGTACGGCATTACTCAGAATGACACGAATGATCAGGCATCGCGGTCCTGATGATGAAGGCTTTGTATTGGCTAACACAAACACGGGCGACACCTCACATCATGTACATGATGATACTATCGAAGAAATTAAATCGATTTCAACACAGTTACCGAATCACACATCTGCTAATCTTGGTATCGCGTATCGCCGCTTGTCCATTATTGATTTAAGCCCTCTTGGACATCAACCTATGTCGGATCCGGATAAAAATGTCTGGCTGACATTCAATGGTGAGATTTATAATTATCTTGAAATTAAAGCAGAGCTGATCTCGCTGTCTCATACATTTATTTCCAATAGCGATTCAGAAGTGATTATCCACGCCTATCTTCAATGGGGAACGGAAAGTCTGCACCGTTTTATAGGAATGTTTTCTTTTGTGATTTTTGACAACACAAAAAGAAGATTATTTATCGCAAGAGACCGAATCGGAATTAAACCCTTAAATTACTTTTTTGATGGCAAGCGTTTTCTCTGGGCTTCTGAAGAAAAACAAATTGCAAAATCCGGAATCGTTTCTGTGACACCGAATGAAACAAAAATTACCGAATTCCTGAGTGACAATAAATATTTTGAAGACAATGAAACCTTCTTTACCGAAATCAAACAACTCGCCGGCGGACATTATGCATTGATAGATTCGAATGGTTTGTCTATTCATAAATTCTGGGATATTTCCATTCCAACTTCTACTGATATGTTGGATTACGATAGTTCCATTTCAACTATAAAAGAATTGCTGAGTGATTCCATCCGGCTTAGATTGAGAAGTGATGTTCCGCTTGGCATTGCATTAAGCGGAGGAATAGATTCTTCGTCTCTAAGTTGCATTGCAAGAAATCTGACTGATACTTCTATTCAGACTTTCTCTGTATATTATGAAGGCAAAAAATACGATGAAAGGAAATACATACAAGCTGTATTGCAGACCGGAGGTTTTCAATCTACAATTTACACCTTATCGCAGGAAATCAATTTTGATGAAATCTCGAAATGGATTTATCACCAGGATGCACCAACGACTGGTGCAAGTCCTTTTTCATCTTACCGGAATTACAAGAATGTTCGAGAAGCAGGTATCATTGTATTGCTGAATGGACAAGGAGGAGACGAATTGTTTGCCGGATATCCTTATTATTTAAAATATTATTTAGCGGATCTTATAAAAAATAACAATTGGAAAGAATTTTTTAAGATCACTTATAAACTAGGACTTTCACAAGGCATTAAAAATACCAGTTCACATGTTTTTCTTGCAGGCATTTTATTAAAAAGAGATAAAGCCGTGTTACGTAATCTGGAACATAAAAAATATTCCAGTCCAGAGCTCTACCCTTCTACATCTCCAACGGATAATGCAACGCTGACGAATTCTTTTATCACTCAGGCTTTGTACGATTCAATCAAGTGCACACATCTTCCGCACATGCTTCGATATGAAGACCGGAATTCAATGGCATGCTCCATTGAAGCACGGGTACCCTTTTTAGATCATCGACTGGTTGAAAAATCATTTTCAATTCCTGCTGAATACAAATTGAAAAACGGAGTGAATAAATACATCCTTCGCAAGGCGATGAAGAATATCGTTCCTGATATTATTTTAAACAGGCAAGACAAGATTGGCTTTGGTACGCCAACAGATCAATGGACGAGAAATTCATTATCCAAAGAAATCAAAGATCTCATTCATTCAAAAGATTTTGACCAGCATCCCTGGTGGAATGGAGTTAAGATTCGAAATAAATTTTCAACCAATCCAAATTCTTTTGGAATAAACGAACTCTGGCGAATTATGAATTGCGAATTATGGTATCAATCTTTTTTTAAGTAGCTTGCGAATTGGTATATACAAAAATGACCTACCCAGAAATCCTCAAAGCTTCCCTGCAATTAGAAAAAGATCTGATCAATCTGGATTTCGAATCATTGCCGATTCATGAAGGAGTAAAAAGTTATTATCGATTTGATCTCACCAAGATCAGATATGTAAGTGAATGCAATGCATTTATCCTTTTTCACATTTTAAAAAACTCATCTAAAACAATATCAGATAACTTAATTATAGACCATGGTGCAGGATTAGGCTTCTTTTCATTTCTCGTGAAACGCCTCGGTATGCAATGCATTTGTCATGACATATCCTCAGAATACATAGATGGCATTAAGGTTATAGGGAAAGAATTATATAGCTTACCAGATCACTTTGTTATTGGAGATACAGATGCTTTGATTCAATATTGCCAGGTCAATTCACTTCAACCAGACGGTCTTGGTTCAAGAAATGTAATAGAACATATTCCAGATTACAAGCAATTCTTTAGCGAACTAAATCAACTTTCAAAACCAGGATTTGCTGCTGTGATTACTACTTCCGCAAATATGCACAATCCATTAGTAAAGCGAATTCATCTGAAGATTCACAATCAATTCGAAAATGAAGGTATCATTACCGACATGGATAATCCGACTTTGAATACGTCAAATTGTGGAATCATAATGAGATCTGTTTTAATTCGCAAACATTTTCCTGAGCTGAACGAAAACGTCATAATTCAATTAGCAAAACTTAACAGAGGCTACATGGAACAGGAAATTATAGCAAGGGTAAGTTCTTATATTCAATCCGGAAAATTACCAGCTCCTTTTCAAGAACCCAGTAATACCCGTGATCCCGCTACCGGAGCTTGGGTAGAAAGATTAGTATCTTATTCAAATTACAAAAAAGCAGCCGAATCCAGTTTATTTCAATTTGAATTGGTTCCCGGATTTTATAATACCCATTATACTTCAGGTATAAAAAATATCGTTTCTCAGGTTTTAAATTTAATTCTTAAAATAAAAAATCCGTGGAGCGTAAATTTATCTCCGTTTTTAGCAATGAAATTGAAGAAGTAGGCTGTAAAAAAATAAAAAATTACATGACATTTAGTTTAAAATCAATCAAAGAATATTATCAATTGCAAATTGCTTCTTGCCAATTGCCTATTTCTTGCCGCTTGCTTCTTGCCTCTTGCCTCTTGACTCTTGACTCTATCTTCTTATCGGCGGTCGGTCGTCGGTGGTCGGCAGTCGGCGGTCGGTCGTCAATGGTCAACTCTTCCAATGAACTTCTATAAAACCAGTTTCCTCAGCGGCCTTTATTCTGTAGTAAATCTTATTACGGGCTTGATTATTACAAAAATCACCGCGAGTATAATAGGACCAATAGGTACAGGATTTATTGGAAAATTTGCAAACATATCCAGTCTCATATTAATAGTTTCAACTGCTTCGATTGCAACCGGCATTATCAAATACGTTGCGCAGTATAAAGAAAACAAAACAGAGCTTAAAAAAGTAGTAAACACTTCATTCGGCATTATACTCATCGGTTCGATTATAGCTTCCATTTTTGTATTTATTTCATACCGTTTCTTAAATGCAAGAGCATTTGAAGAACACAATTTTGAATCTGTCTTTTTACTTTTTGGTGTATTTCTATTGGCAATTTCTTCCCAGGTATTATTCACAGGAATACTAAATGGATTAGGTGAAATCAAAATGCTCAGTTACATCAACATTTCTGCAGCAATATTAAATTTGATTTTCACTTCCTATTTTGTTTATAAATTTCATATCGCTGGGGCACTTTTTTCAAATTCATTATACGGCATTTTTATTACCGTTTCCGGTCTTGTCGCTTTTAAGAAATTAAAACTACTGAATAGCGATTATTTTAAGCCACGCATTGATCTACCTCTTGCAAAACAACTCATTAAATATGGATTGTTTGCAGCGATCACTTCATCCAGCTGGATGTGTTCCATGCTCATCATTCGCGAATTTGTAGAAAACGAATTATCTACAACTGAATCCGGATTATGGCAAGCTATGTTTAGTTTGTCTGACCGGTATATGTCGGTTATCACCACTATATTAATTGTATACTTTATTCCCAAATTATCTGCAATTGAAGAGACCAATGAACTGGTACGTGAAATGCGTAAAGGATTTAAAAGAATTGTTCCATTAATGATTGTCATCTCAGGTACAATTTGGCTTTGCAAGGATCTTATCATTACCGTACTCCTTGCAGAAAGTTTTCGTCCAATGCGCGAACTTTTTACATTTCAAATGCTCGGTGATGTGTTTCGAATTACTGCTGCTATACTCGGGTATCTCATCGCATCCAAAGCCATGTTCCGCTCTGGACTAAAAGCGGATCTATCATTTCACTTGGTTTTGATAGTCAGTTCCTATTTTATGGTTAAGAATTTTGGATTAATCGGCGTAAGTTATGCTTATGCGATTTCCACTCTATTTTACCTGCTGATAAATCTGTTTATTTTCAAAGATCTTATTGTACTCATTAAAAAAAGTGTAATACCGAAGCCGTGGATAAAATAGATTAGTTTTAAACTTGGTCAGTTTGAAAATTCTTTTAATTCTTACTAAATCTAAGCTTAATAACTTCGCAAATCTTCATTCCTGCCCGACTAGGCAGGCGGGCGTTAATCGGTGTTCATTATTCATTTCTTCTGAATGAATTTTGCCCATATGATTAAGAACACTGAATAATGATCAACGAATAATGAATTTTGAATAAAAACAAAGTTTGTTCCTCCGATTAATGAAAAAAGTAAGTCAGAATTCCCGTCACTACCATAGTAACTCCAGTAATTATTCCTGCGTTGTGTTCCCATTTGTGTGAATTGATTTTTTGTATTCCTCTGTATGCTATGATAATCCAAACTATGGTTCCTATCAAACTCACAACTATGTAAATCAGTGCGCATATAAATAGAAACCACCAACTTTGCAAACTTGCATTGATAAAATAGGCTTCAATTTCGAGGCATGGCGACAAGAACATAAAGGCCATTAATGCATAAATAATTTGTTTGCGCGTTTTAGTTTGATCCATCATATGATCATCAATATGAAAATGATGGTGAGTATGATGCCGGTACATGAAATAAATTCCCGACGCAATGAGTATTAATGGTCCAATCCAAAAGTATGTTTCATACATCAACTTAAATCCATAAAAAATACTACCCAATACCAGGCCAAGCAATACAGTACTCAATACATGCGCCAAGCCTAGATAAAAACTTACGCGAATCGTTTCTCTTTCAGTCCAATTCTGAGCTTTTGCTAAAGAAACCAAAGGCAACCAATGACTTGGAATCAATGCATGGAACACACTGATTAAAATAGTACCGGCCAAGATTTGATACATTGCAAGCAAAGATGCTCTAATTTTCTCATAAACTGAAATACTAAATTCGGGAATGGAGGCCTTTACAAGGCTCTCAGAGCAAATTTATTATTGTCGATTTAATAAAACACAGAATTAATCTTTTTTATAGTTTCCAAATGTATGATGTAAATCACTCATTAAAATGACTACAATCAGCGGCCATACCTGTCGGCACCGCTACTTTTACGCCATGTATATCAAAGATTAGATTAGTCTTTAAAATACATATCTAGTACGATGAAAATTCTTATACCTATTGACTTTTCAACAGCTTCCAGACAAGCATTGCGCTATGCGTGCTTTCTAGCTGAAAACAATCAAGCTCAATTCGTATTATTGCATGTATTTGATATACCGGTGATGACTGCGGACGCATATGTCTTTGTGCCGCCTCCCGAAGAAATTGAAAAAATAAAAGTCAATCATCTTACTCATTTACAACAATTTTTTACAAGAGATCTACAAATTAGATTTAAGACATTTAATCTCCACTATGAGTGTATTTATGGAAACCCTACTGCTCAGATCCTTGAATATTCAATACGCGAAAATGTCGATATGATTATTATGGGCATACAAGAAAAATGTGTTCGTCCGGATTTTTTTATGGGTAGCACTTTAATTCACGTGATGAATCATTCTGCGATACCTGTTATTGCACTACATGGCTCTACTAAATTTTCCGAATTAAAACACATATTGTTTACCTACGACCTAAAAGAATTTTCCAATAAATCCATATTAAAGCCGGTGATTCAATTAGCTAAACATTTTAATGCACATATCTATGTGCTGAATGTAAGTGAAGAAATCTCAGACTTTCCATTGCTAGCAGAAAAATTGAAAGAAAGTGAACTGGAACCCAATATACTGAATTCTGAAATTTCATTTCACATCATTCAAAATAAAGATGTAATTGAAGGAATTAAGTCCTTTATAGAAACCCAAACTGTTGATTTAATTTGTTTTATTCCAAGAGAACATGGAATACTCTCCAAAATTTTTAAAGAAAGCACTTCCAGAAAAGCTGCCTTTCAAATTGATCTTCCTTTAATGTCCATTCACAATTAAATCTTTCAAAATGAAAATTAGCATTTCCGATTCATTGACAATAAAAGATATTCAGGACATCTTTTCCCAAAAATATCCCTATCTAAAAATTGAATTCTTCAGTAAATCACATAGAATCCATGCTGGCTCAAGAAAAGAATTTATCATTTCTCCAGAAACTAAGATAAAGGATTGCCGGTCACAACATCATACAGGTACACTGGACATATTTCCTCAAACAACTGTTGCTGAGTTAGAGATGAATTTCCAGGAAATATTTGGATTGTTCATCCAAGTATTTAGAAAATCTGGAGATGTATGGATCGAAACTACTGTTACTGATGATTGGACCTTGGAGAAACAAAATACGGAAGCTGAATCCTTCTTTAATGATGTTCAGATCAGAAATAAAACGAGCAGGAATCAATTGTTGCTTTGAAGGGCATGATCGCACAGATAGACACCGATTATCACAGATCTATTAATACAAATAAACAGTGAACACCGGAGTCTTTTTTACTTAACTATTAAAATAGGGCATTCTATATTCCTCAATACTGCTTCTGCAACACTACCAAGAATAAATCGTTTGATTCCTTTTCTGCCATGAGAACCCATTACAATCAAATCCGCAGAGGTTGATTTTTGAAAATTCATTATGGCATCTCCAATATCGTTGTTTTCTAATAATACATAATTCACATCGAGACCCGGATTATCCTGCTTTAATTTATACATCATGGTTTCTAATTGTTGCTTTTCTCCAACTCTCATTTTTTCTAAAAGATCCACTGCCAAAACATTATTACTTAGTATAGGATTTCCACCTTCGAATATAAACGGATTGATCATGACAAAAAGAATAGTGAGTTTTTCTCCATTGTTGAGTGTAAGTTTAGCTGCATAATCCAGAGCCTTCCTTGCAAAATCCGAGTTGTCATAAGGACAAACAATGTGTTTAAATAATTTCATACTGATTTAATTTTGAAAAATAATTACTCAAAGTTAGAAAAACCTTACCATAATTTGAAATAAAATGGCAACTAATTACAGGCTATATCCTAAACACTTATTTAATCCTTGGAGATATATCTAAGTATATCATAAGGTGTAAGCAATCCTAACAGCTCATTCCCTTTTACTACCGGGAGGCAATGAAAATAATTTGTTAGAAAAACATCAATTGCCACTTCAATCCGGTCCTCTGGTTCCAGCTTTCCAAGTTTTGTTACCATAATCTGTTCTACTTTCGTAAACTTCAATTTCTGATCTTCAAGAATATCTATTTTCCCAGAATCCATCAAAGAATTAGAATACAATAAAAAGTCGGATTTACTAACAAGTCCCACGATGTCTCTGAAATGGACAACCGGAATGTGATGAAACGTGTTTTTCTCAAATATTTTTTTGACGACAGCCAAATCGTCTTGAGGGGTGACAGTCAACAACTCACGGGTCATAATTGAAGAAACAGGTTGGTTAAGGTTCATATTTATATTTTACCCGAAAATATTGGTAGATTGAACGCAAATTTATGACCTTTGTCAATCCATGAATTGACATTCATCAAAGTTATAAAATGTATACCGAATTTCAGTCATTCTATCAAAATAGCAATTTTCTCAAGTCCATTCTGGAGACTGCAATTGATTCCATAATTATAATCAATCATCATGGCCTTATACTCATTTACAATCAAAGCGTAGCAAACTTATTTGGTTACGATAGAGATGAATTGCTAGGTCAAAATATAAGTGTATTAACACCTGAACCCCACCGCAGTAAACATGATCAGTATATTGATGCACATTTAAAAACAGGTGTAAATAAAATCATTGGAATTGGAAGAGAGGTAGAGGGTGTTCATAAAAATGGAACCAAGTTTCCTGTACGATTAGCAGTAAGCAAATTTATAATTGACGATCAAATCTTTTTTACCGGTGTAATTCATGATTTGACAGCACGAAAGGAAGTAGAAAATAAATTAGTTTTCCTAAATAAAAATCTTGAAAACCTGGTCGACTCAAGAACAGGCCAATTACAGGATAGTATCAATCAACTGAGTTCAAGTAATAGAACCCTTGAAGATGAAATCACTTATCGAAAAATTGTCGAAAGCAAACTTAAATCCAAAGAGCAGGAATTATTGGCTGCTCTTGAGAAAGAGAGAGATCTCAATTTATTAAAATCCAGATTTGTGTCCATTGCATCTCATGAATTCAGGACACCCCTTGCTAATATCCTCAGTTCCATAAACCTTATCGATAAATATGAAAGTGAAGAAACACTAGAGAAAAGAAAAAGACATATTTCAAAAATCAAAAATAATATCCATTATTTAAATGGCGTGCTTAATGAATTTCTTGTATTGACTAGAATCGAAGAATCCCGTTTTGCATTAAAATTAGAAGAGTTTTCATTATATCATTTGTTACATGATATCACAGAAGATTTCAACCACATTAAAAAACAAGGTCAACAATTGAGTTTTATTTGCACTCAACCTGACAATTATTCAATAAGGTCTGACAAAGCTTGCCTGAGACATATCATGAACAATCTGATCTCAAACTCAATTAAATTTTCGGATGAACAATCGACCATAACCATAAAGCTTAGCGAGGATAAGTCAAACATTATAGTACTAATTGCCGACAATGGAATTGGCATACCAGAAGAAGAGCAGAAATTTATTTTTGATATATTTTACAGAGCTACTAATGTTCTGAATATACCAGGCACAGGACTTGGGCTAAATATTGTAAAAAAATATTTGGACGCCATTCATGGACAAATTATTTTTGATTCCAAAGAAGGAAAAGGAACCCAGTTAACTATAAAATTACCAAAGCATGAACAAAAAAAGTAAAATTCTAATCATTGAGGATAATACAGAAATGCGGGAAAACATTTGTGAAATACTGGAATTAGCCAATTATGAAATTCATTCCGCACCTGATGGTTTGTCAGGAATTCAAGCGGCAAGACAACACAAACCGGATTTAATTTTGTGTGATATTATGATGCCCAATTTAGATGGCTTTGGTGTGCTAAAAATTTTACAACAGGATGAAAGCATGAAAAACATACCCTTGATATTCCTTACAGCAAAAGCAGAACGGGAAGATTTTAGAAAAGGGATGAACCTTGGTGCAGAAGATTATCTTTTAAAACCATTTGAAGATACCGATTTGCTGGAAGTCATTGAAAATAAGTTAAAAAAATACATGGAGCTTTCTATAAATAGAACTTCTAAAATACTTTCCGGCCTTATTCAATTTAAAGAATTTGAAAAACTGCAAAGCATACAGGAACTAATTCAAAACACTTCTCCCAAAGAGCTCGTCAAAAAAACTAAAATATGGCAACAACACGATAACATAAATAATTTATACTATCTCGAACAGGGAATTTTTAAAGAAGTATTGGATACAGTTGGCGGTAAAGAATTTATAATCGAATTTTATTCATCTCCCGGATTTGCAGGACTTCGTTATTTATTTCAATCGAAATATAATAGCTATGCTGAAGTTATAGAGCCGGCAGTTGTTAAAATAATACCTAAAAAAATACTGGAAGAAATAATTCTGAAAGATAATTTACTCACATCTTTCCTTCATTATTCAGATGATATTACTCAGGACTACATTCAACGACTTTCTATAAATTCATTTGGAAATGTACGGGAAAAAGTTGCATTTCATCTGTGCCACTTAAGTAGTAAATTAAATCTGTCCGCGATTCATTTAAGCCGCGAAGATTTAGCAGGATATTGCGGCATAGCAAAAGAAACCCTTATCCGCACATTGACTGAATTCAAAGAGGAGAAATTGATCAAGTTAAACCAGGAAGGCCTTGTTATTCTGCAACAGCAGAAATTGATTTCTCTTTTTCTTTAGCTTTTGGGATCTCCACTATTCGGAATTGCTTAAACCGGATGCCAAACATCACACTTAATAAGATTGGCAAAGCAATCAACGCGAATATAACTTACCCACTAAAAAATAAAATGATGACCACCAGCATCAATAAGTAAAACCTCCAGATTAATCCTTCTACAGATAAATTGAATTTAATTTTTATATTAAAATTGGCTGTTCTAAGACTTTGTGGGAATGATCTAAATCAATACAAAGAGTACACTTTATCAATGGATACAATGTCGAGTCCATAAGCTTTTGAATTTTGCCTTGATTGAGGCATAGATCATTCTACCCTTTTGAAAACACCGAAAACCCTTTATAAAATACAGGAAAAATCCTGTACCATGGGAGGGTTTTATCAAAGAACCTTGAAATAACTTTGTATTATAGTCTAATTGTCCCATGATTCTTGAATTCATATTTAATTTAGAATTGCAAAATGGCCAATAATAGACCGTTAATAAATTGTCCAATACTTTACACTCCCGATTTCTTCTGGTTCACACTTCACTCTTTTTCTCCCAACAGAATTATTGGGACGGGATCTCCACTCCGCTCCGACACTCTTCACTTATTTTATAACTAGCTCAATTCCGGTTTATGAACATGAAAATCATTGACATCGCAGATTCAAAGATCCATTCTGCAAATGCATTAAAACAGGCTGGTGCAAACTTCACTCAATCTGTGCGATTTGAAAAATACTTCCTCAGCCATAAGGAAGAATTAGAAACACTTGAAAAATTGATACAGGAATATCCAGAGAATA